>JADHTG010000023.1 GCA_016776505.1 Bacteroidota bacterium | reverse complement strand
AAAGAAGACCTGATCGTGGGTTCAATAAATAGTTTTTTTGAATCTATATAAGTTTAGATTCTTTATAATTAACAATATTCTATTAAATTTGACATGTTAAACAACAAAATAAAATATAATTTGACAGAATCAATGAAGTCACTTGTTTTATTTGTTTGCCTGATTGCTTACCCTCTTTTAATTCATGCACAATCTGCAGAAACCTGCTTCATTAAGGGAATGGATAAAATGACCCTGCGTGATTTTGACTCTGCTGAATATTTTTTTAATAAGGCTATTGAAATCGATCCTGAATTTGCCGAGGCTTTTTTTAGAAGGGGAATATCCAGGGAAAAAGCTGGAAGGATTATGGAAGCATTTGATGATTATTCATTTGCAATTAGCATACATCCTCAGGCAAAATATTATAATAACAGGGGAATTATAAGGTTCGTACAAGGCGATAATTTAACAGCAATTTCTGATTACGACAGTGCAATCGTGCTGGATCCTGAATATCTGATTGCTGTTTACAACAAAGGAAGAGCATATCTTGAAATAAATGAATTTAAGGATGGCTGTGATTGTATGAAAGAGGCCTATAACAGGGGACTTTCTGTTGTTAAAGATGCAATCGATTATTATTGTAACTAAATTTTAATTATTTTATAAACACTAAAAAAGAATGTTATGAAGAAGTTATTATTAACAGTGATTTTTGGACTGGCTGTTTCCACCTTTTTGTTTGCTCAGGTGAAACCCAATAACAGTCAGATGGAAGGGAAAAAAACTGAAAAATCAAGAGGAGTGGATGCAAATATTGTGGCTGGCAAAACAGCCAACAGTGCCAATCACAAATCCAGTGTAGTTCAGCCTCCAAATAAAGGTGCTGAGCAAAGCCGCGGTGGTTATTGCATGGTACTATTTGTTAACTGGACAGACTATTACATTGATTGTTATGTAAACGGTTATTATGAAGGCTATATGTCTCCATGGGGAGAAGCAAGTATGACTGTTTCAGGCGGAAACACAAAATTATATGGTGTGGCAGAATTTGATGATGGTAGCAGATTAACCTGGGGTCCGGATACAAAATACTGTTACAACCAGGAATGGACTTGTGATTTATTTTAAGATTTTCCATATGAAAGCACTTCTGGGACTGCCCGGGAGCGCTTTCATTCCTGCAAAATCTGAATTTTCAAATTTTAATAAAAACACCATTCAATGAGGATGAAAAGGACTCAGGTTCTTTCAGTCCGGGCTTTACATAACTGGATTTATAAAAGAATTCAAATACTAAACACAATCATATGAAAAAGATACTAAGCTTCCTGCTAATTTTATTCCTGGCTATTAGTTTATCAAGTGCTCAGACAGTTTCCGATATGCTGGAAAATGCACTTAGCTCAGTGGTCACCGTTGCTGTTTACAAAACCGGCCTGGCTAACAAAACTCTTGGAGTCAGGGGAGATGTAGTTTCTGATGTAGCTTATGAAAAAGCCCTCAGGCTTTCCGGTGCCCTTGGGTCCGGATCCGGATTTGTCATCATTAAAAACGGTAAAAAATACGTGGTGACCAATGCGCATGTCATACAGGATGCTTCAGATGAAAAAGGAAGTATTTATATTTTCAGTATTGATGGAACAAAATATGAAGTAAGAATAGTGGGTGGTGATTCTTTTTATGACATTGCCCTGCTTGAATTTGTCGGGACTCCCGGTAAGGAGATTACTTCCGTTGATTTTAAAAAATCAGAGCCCCGCATCGGGGAGCCTGTCTATGCAGTAGGAAATCCATTAGGAGAATATCCTTATTCTGTATCAAATGGAATCATCAGTGCAAAAAACCGTGTAAGGAATGGAATTACTGGCAAGTTTGGATTTCTCCAAACAACAGCTACCATCATTTGGGGAAATAGTGGTGGACCACTACTGGATGAATACGGTAAAGTGGCAGGTGTAAATACAAAAATTGCCTATGCAACTTCACCAGAAGGTGAGGCAGTCATTCAATCTCAAATCAACTTTGCCGTAGAGGCGAAAATTGCAGAACGGATTATTAATGATATTTTAGCTTATGATGGCAGGGTAAGAAGGGCCTATCTGGGTATTGAAGTTTCTCAAACCTATGACTATGAATATGTTGGGTCGAATAATTACGCATATATCTTAAAAGACACGCTGGCTGTTATTACAGCTATTATTCCAGCTTCGCTTGCTGAACAGTATTTATCCAAATATATCGGATATGTTATAACACATGTAAATCAGGTTGAAGTGCGCAATGTTGAAGAAGTATTGGGTGAATTTGAAAAAATAATTCCGGCTGAAACAGTAGAGTTAAGACTGGCCAACAGCTACCAGGTGGAAACAGTACAGATGAAAACTTCAGAATTGAAGGAAAAAGAATTAGAAGCCATTGCGAACTATGTCATAGAGCAGGTCAGCAACATTCAACTACTCCAAAAAGAACCACAACTTGCAGTTTCTCTCATGGCTGATAATTATCATCGTTATGAAGCAGACAGGTTTAGCGAAAGACCACTGAACAAAAAATCCGGCTCCGGATCAAATAGACAGGCTACGCAACAAAAAGGGGAGAAATATTTTATACTGGCAGCCGGAATTGTGGGAGATGGTTATCAAAGCATGTGGAAAGTGGAGGATCTGACCTATTTTGGAGCAGCATTAAAACTCTGTGGAATGGCCGGGGTGATTGATATGTATTTGCTGAAACCTTATGATGACCTGGATAATATCGAGGTGCTCAGGTATTATTTATCAGGTGATGAAGATGTCATGAAATCCACTTTGTGGTACTAAATAGATAAATGATGAAACGAATAAACTTTCTCATATTAGTACTTTTCTCATTTTATAGTTTTAATGCGAATGAACTATTTAGTGCACCCAATAAAATGGCCCTTGTTGTGGCCGTTGCAAAATATCCAAAAACCGGTGGCTGGTCACAAATAAGTAGTGATAAGGACGTGCCCTTAATTACGAATGCATTAAAAACGCAAGGTTTTAAAGATATCACTATTTTGGCGGATGCGGATGCCACCAAGGCAGGCATTATTGCTGCTATTGAAGCGCTCACTTCTAAAGCCCAAAAAGGAGATATAGTGGTCTTTCATTTTTCGGGTCACGGACAGCAAATACAGGATGACAACGGGGATGAAAAAGACGATGGCTATGATGAAGCTATCGTTCCATATAACGCCAGAGTAAGGTATAAACCCGGAGTTTATGAAGGAGAATTTCACCTCCGCGATGACGAATTGGACGTATTATTTAATGCACTCAGGAAAAAACTGGGGAAAGAAGGCAATCTCCTTGTCATACTGGATGCATGTCATTCCGGAACAGCTACCAGGGGTATGGCAAAAGCCAGGGGAACAAAAGATAAATTGGAAAAACCCGGTTACCAGCCACAGGAAAGTGGAAATCAGGAAGTGGGAATGGCGGATGTGGATCATCCGGATAAAGTTAAATCCAGGGGTTCAGTAACAGATTTGGCTTCCATGGTGGTTTTGAGCGGTGCAAGTCCTCAGCAATTGAATTATGAGACAAGAGATGATGAAGGAAATTCAGTAGGTTCTTTGTCATTTGCGTTCAGCAGGGCAGTCAGAAAATCGAATAAAAATACTTCTTACAGAAGTTTCTTTGAGGACATAAAAATTGATATGAGTGTGCTGGCTCCTAACCAGCAACCTCAAATTGAAGGGAATATGGATGTGACCATTTTTGGTGGAGAAGTAGTGGAACAGGCAGCCTATTTGACCATCGAAAAATGGATCGATGAAAATACCCTGCTGATAAATGGAGGCAGTGTGATGGGATTGAATCCAAAATCCATAGTCGCCTTTTATCCCGCAGGCACAGCGGATCCTGGTACGGTTAGCCAGATAACTGGCGGGGAGGTTGTCAGTGCTGAAAATTTTTCATCCACAGTTAAAACTTCCATACCCATTCCCAGATCGGAAACGAAAAACATGTGGGTTTTTATCAAAGAACAGAATTACGGTGACCTCCGTGTGAGTGTTGGTATGGATATCAAGGACAAAGAAGTCGAAGACCTGGTATCAAAAAGTCTGAAAGAAATATCCCTGGTTACACTGGATAATAAAAATCCGGATTTATGGATTGAATACGGGAATAAATATACCCGGGGAAATTCACTCCAGGTGACAACAGCCACTGATATGATTTTATTTGACAAAGGCTTTGATCAGGCGAAATCAGATCAGATCATCCATGATGTGGTCAGTTTAATAAAAGGGTATGCACAGGGAAATTTATTAAGGAACCTGGAAATGGAATCGACATCATACAATGTATCATTTGAATTTATTCCAATTGTTGCAAACAAAGATGAAAGTGAGAAATCAAGATTTGATATCAGTGAGAAAATCGATAAAAACAACACCATCGTTTTCCAGGCGGGCGATTATTTCAAGTTGAGAATCAAGAATAATGGAAATCGAATGGCCTATTACTCACTAATTGATATTCAGCCTGATAATCAAATAAATATACTGATCCCGGTGTACGATTCCAAAAGGCAAATTCGCATTCCGGCAACTGATTTTGTTATCAGACCCGGAACCACTGTGGAGCTTGATTACACCTTTGTTTTCGGTCCTCCTTTTGGTATGGAAGTCTTTAAATTGATTGCTTCGGAAACTCCTTTGAACCTGGAACCTATCATCCTGTCAAAAGGAGCTGGATCAAGGGGGAATATGAATCCCCTGGAATTGTTATTGGCGGATAGTTACGGAACAAGGGGAGGAGGAGTGGGATATACTCCGAATATTCCATATGGCAATGCCAATACCTATACGTTAATTTTTAAAATAAGTAAATAATAAAATATTATAAACAGCCCGCTACCGATTATTCAATTTCTGATCATGAAAGCGAAAATATCTCTTATACTGCTCATATGTACCTTATTGTTTGGCCAGTTATCTGGCCAGAATAGTGAACAAGCCTCAAAAATTAATGACAAAGCCAACCAGGCATTTACTGAAAAGAATTTTGAAGTTGCCATCAAAGACTTTTTAAAGGCAGCTGAAACTGAAAATAAAAATGATAACCCGGATCCCGATTTCATGGGTAGTTGCTATGAAAATACGGCTTATTGTTATTACCAACTGCTTAATTACCAGGAATGTCAACATTATTTTCAGGAAGCTTCCACATACTATCAACGATCCGGAAATTCAAAGAAATTTAAAACCATTCTTAACCTGCAATATAATCTTCATGCCCTGATCAGGTATTATGATGCGGAAATAAAACTGCCGGAATACGATAAACTGGAGAAATATTATGTGTTTTACAGCGTGGACAGTATAGTGACAACCCATGCTGATACCATGTGGATTTATAGCCGGGCAGGTTTAAATGAAAACATATATCAAAAACATAATGCCTTTGCAATAAGTATCCATAATTCAGATGAACCGGAAAGGGGTAGCAATACATTGGGCAAAGGAAAGTTAGTGTCTATCGGGTTGAATTATTCCATTTATGCTATTGTCATAGCAAATCCGAACGACAAAAGCCTGTGGCCACGTATTGGTGATATCCTGCAGATTACTTGTGAAGTGCCTGAAATTGAACATTATAGCGTTTTTAAAACACTGGCAAGTTATAATATTGTGTTCAAGGATTTAGAAGGACAGGTTTTTTATGATATTCAGGAATTGCTTTTCCAAAACAGGTCAGGTTTTGATGATGCTCTGATTGACCTCTTTGTCGAGGATTTACATCAATCTTATACCAGCCTGATTGATTATGAAGAACCCGCCTTACATGAAGAACTGGATGGTGGAAAATTTAAGGGACTTACTTTACTGGAAAGTCTGAGAGAAGCAACGAATGCCGATGTCTCAGCATTTCTGAATTTTGTTTCAACTTTTCCTGCAAAATATATGGGCAAGCAATGGAAGATCCTTGAAACATTTGCCACCTGGGTCATTAATAACACCCCAGCTGGAGAATATGATCCGTCGATGTTGGAGAAATTAATTCAATTAAAATCCACAGAATCAGATGCGTATATAGAAAACATAGTATATTATGTGGATGATTCCACTTTTTATAAATGGAATGAATATGCAAATCAGACTTACCTGGATGGAAATACAGATGAAGCTTATGAATTATTAGACCAGTTTATTAAAGTATCAAAACTCAAAAACGATTCTGTTCATACCTCTATTTATCTGAATACCAGGGGATATTTTCTGGATTCAGACAAAAAGTATGAGCAGGCCATAGAAAGCCTGACACAGGCGGTCAGATATGACCCATCGAATGTAAATGCCTATTATCAGCGTGGAAATATATATGCATCCATCGAAAAATACGGTCTGGCAGTTGAAGATCATAAAAAAGTTTCGGATGCCTTGCCGGATGTAGCAGCAGCATGGGGAAACCAGGGTTGGTACCTTATACTGGACGGGAGAGTTTTCCAGGCACAGGAAGTCTGCCAGAAAGCCTATGAGCTGGACAGTCTGACCATGTCCTGGGCTGTTAATTTGGGCCATACCTATTTATTGACCGGGGATACTGCCAGAGCTTTTGATTATTATGAAAAAACACTGGATCTTCTTGACAGAGAAAATGAGTTTTGGGAAGGACCTGTTGGTGACTTCAATATCTTCCTGGATAAAAAGTGGAAAACCGATCTGGTGAGCATCGCTAAATCCTGGATGATCGATAAATATAAGACAAAACAATATTTCTACCTCCAGGCCGACAGTTTAGCAGACCTTGCCATTGAATATAAAGACAAGGCAGAATATGCTATGGCTGCCCAACTCATGCTGGAAAGTTATGAAGTGGAGAAAAATGCTTCAAATCCTCGCGATTACTGGCTTTACTGGGAAACATCATGGCTTGGATACATCTATCAGCAAATGGCGGATTGGGAACATTCCATTCATTATTATGAATTGTGTTTAGACTATGCACAAAATCATGTAAAAGACCAGGCCAATGTGGCAAATGCTTTGGATTTGCTCTCCTGGATGTACAAGGAAAAAGGGGATATGGGTCGATATTATTCCTATCTCGAGCGATCTGAAGCCCTGCAGGAAAAAATAGCAAAACAAGGAAAATCTGCTTATCTGTACCTGGTAGCTATCGGAATTAATCAATCGGATGATGTAGGATTTCAGTACGCTTCACAAGATGCTTTAAGTTTTACTTCGGTCTTGAAGGAAAAATCAAATAATCTATTCGATTCAGTGATCGTGAAATATGTTTCTTCACAGGATGGATCTCCATTGGATTTTGAGGAAGCAATAAAGGAGGTTATACTGTACTCCAAACCAAATGATGCATTCATATTTTACATGGCCGGATCGGGTCTTATAGATACCAGCTCTTTTCATTTATTAAGTGCTACTTCAACCGGAGTCGTTAAAGAAGTGGATATCAGGTTGTTGAAAACCTGGATGAGCAATATTCAGGCAAATAATCAACTCATCATACTGGATATGTTTGCACCCACTTTTATCAGTGAATATTTGTCAACTGAAGTAGCATCTGAAGGAATTTATTCATCTTCCAATCAAAACCTGACCATATTATGTCCCAAAGGACACCGCATTGAAATAGATTCCCTTCAGCATGGCTTGTTTACTTTTCATTTATTGAAAGCCATGCAGGGTGAGGCCGCATCATTTCTTAGGGATGATGCGCTGATAAGTATACGTGAGATGGTGGCCTATTTAAATAAAGAGTATGATAGTGAAGAGCATTTCCTGAGTCATGTATGTTACTCGAAAGGACGAGATTTTTACCTGACAGCCAGCTCTGATAGCGTCAGACTGGATTTAGGAGAAAATGCCCAGATTATTGCCAGTCGTGGAGCTGGCCTGGCAGGAGCCGGGATGCTTGAGAAAAATTATGGAGCTGAAAAAGGAAAAGACTTTGCTTTATTGTTTGCAACTGACAAATACAGCGAATGGGAAGACCTGGTGAATCCCATCAATGATGCCACAACACTTGCGAATACACTGGAAGAGCATTATGGATTTGAAGTGGAATTGATCAAAAATGCAAGTCGCAGGGAAGTCATGTCAAAAATACGCGAATACCAAATGAAGAGCTATGAAGCAAATGATCAATTATTTATCTTTTTTGCAGGACATGGATCATATGATGAAATATCCGGTGAAGGCTATTTGGTATGCAAAGACTCTGAAAAAAATGATGAAATCATGGAGTCTTATATTCCTTATTCCTATTTAAGGGAACATGTAAACAATATTCGTTCTTGCAAGCATATTCTGATCGCATTGGATGTTTGTTTTGGTGGAACTTTTGATAAACGGGTCTCATCAGCTGGCCGAGGGGAAAGTCTGTACGAAAATGTAGATAAAGCCGAACTGATCAGGAGAGCGAAACAATATAAATCCAGGTTGTTTTTAACATCCGGAGGGAAGCAATATGTTTCTGATGGAGATCCTGGCAAGCATTCACCCTTTGCATACCAGTTATTGGCCATTTTAAGAACTGAAAGCCAGGTGAATGGATATGTTACCTTCAATAAGCTGGTCGGCTCTGTAGAGCGTCTTAAAACAACACCCCGTTTTGGGGATTTCGGGGATAATGAACCGGGAGGAGAATTTATTTTTAATGTAAAATCCGAAGAAAAAGAGCTTGATCGCAAATTTAAGGATTGGGATTAAGCAATTGGTAGCTAATTGCATGTTTTGATCTGAAATTCATTCATTTTCAACTAGTTTTGAATTTTCAATTCCGGTGGTTATCTGATCCTCCATGGAAGCTATGATAAGAATTCATCATATACTGATTGTCCTGCTTTTCTTCTCATGTCAACGGGAGGATAAATTGTCAGAAAAAACACTGACAGCTTTAGCCGTGGATCATGGAGTACCGGCATGGGCCTACCTGGGTTGGGAAAATGGAAAAATAAGCCAGCATTTCTATTTTGGCTACAGGAGTTTAACTGATTCTATAAAAGTAACTGAAGATACTTATTTTGAAGGGGCCTCTTTAAGCAAAACTGTTTTTGCCGCTTTAGTGCTCGATTATTTCAGGAAAAATAAACTCTCACCTGATTCAGTGCTCGAAATAAAAGGACTCAGAAACAAATCCAAAAATGAACGAGATGGGCGAATTAAAACAGCAAAAGATTATGCTGCATTATTTAAATCATTGACTCCTGACCAGCGCAAACAAATCACAGCGAAAAATATATTGACACATATGGCTGGTTTTGGAGATTGGATGAATCCTGCATTGAATTTAGACACCCTTGTTTTCTTATATTCAGGTGAAGGATTTTTGTATTTGCAAAGATGGCTGGAAGAGCGTGAAAATAAACAGCTTGATTCTATTGAAGGATTCCAGTTTATGAATATTAAATCTATGGATTTCAGCCTCGGATCAGCTGAGAAAAATGTGATTTGGGGGCATGATTTGAATAGGGAAGCGGTCCGACCCATCTGGTATTCTCCATATCCTTATGTTCAAGGCACGCTTTGTTGTAAACCCAAAGCATTTGCAGATTGGTGGCTGGGTTATCTGGAAAAGCCCGACTCACTATTATTATTACCTCAAACTGATTTAGTGAATTTTAATCAAAGAACCACAGGCATGGGCTTATTCAGTGTGGGTCCTTACCAATTGCTTTGGCAACATGGGAACGATACCTATTTTCAGAACCTGTTTATACATGACAAAAATTCAAACAGTGGTTTTGTTGTGTTCACTAACTCTCAGAACGGTTTTGAATTTATTAATGAAATATTAGGAGAAAAATACAATGATATCGGGCTGGCTGTGAGTTCGGCCGGACTGTTCCTGATGAAGGAGTAAAGGGGAGCAATTATATAACAGAATGTATGTTCAGGGAGTTCAGTTTTAATTTCAGTTACTTGCGCATGTCCTCCTGACATTCTTTTTATTTACACTTTCTGTTTCATTATCCTGCACATTATCAAGAACTTGTAAAGGATTTTGATTTTGTCAAAATGAATGGCACATTGTTTGAGCACACTCATGCTAAGAATCATTCTAAATTAGTAACATTAAATAATATGATGATAAAGAATTTAATTGCAAATGCATTAGAAAGCGAAGGTGCTGGTTTATTGAAAGGACTTGATTTGTCTTCAGATAAACAGGAAAAAGCACTTGATCTGGCAAAAGACAGTGTCATGGGAGGTTTAAAGGATACATTGAAATCCGGAAAGATCGGTGATATTACAAAAGCCTTTTCAAGTGGCACTTCAAGTTCATTAGTTCAGACTATTACCAGCAATTATGCATCAAGTCTTATTTCCAAATTAGGGTTGAGTGAATCGATGGCAAAAACCATTAGTTCCAAGCTGATTCCTTTAGTCTTTAGTTTTGTGAATAAAAAAGAAGATGCTCCTACAGATAGTGATGACGGGGTAAAAGGACTTCTGGGAGATTTAATGGGTGGCAAGGTAGGTAGCAAATTGGGAGGCTTATTAAAAGGTAAATTTAAATTTTAATTATATAATCATGGGAAAAAGAATTTCAGAAATCGAAGGAATCGGTCCTTCATTCTCCTCAAAATTAGGAAATGCAGGGATTAACACAGTGGAAGCCTTACTTGAAAAAGGCAGTACCAAAGCCGGAAGATCTTCAATTGCAGCACAAAGCGGCATTGATGAAGGTAAAATTTTGGATTGGGTAAATATGGCAGACCTTTTTAGAATTAAAGGCATAGGAACCCAGTTTGCTGAATTATTAAAAGCTTCGGGAGTTGACACTGTAAAAGAATTGCGCAACAGGAATGCAGGTAATTTGCACAGTACTTTAATTGAAGTACAGGCAGAAAAGAAAATTACACGCGCTGTACCAGGTGCAAACCAGGTAATGAATTTTGTAGAGCAGGCAAAAAACCTGCCTCCAAAAGTCACTTATTAGCAGCTCGATGCATTCAGCAGATAAAATCACTCCATTTGGAGTGATTTTTTTTTGCTATTATTCTTTCCCGCGCTAAAACAGGAGGGAAGACCAATACAGACCATTTTTTTATTCCCTGCCGCCGTTAAGTTTACTGAAGAAATCTGGACAGGACATCTCCAGCCGGCAGCATGCAACTATCCCTCTTACCGAACCAGCGATATCTATTCTTTGCAATGAAGTTATAAACAATGTCACGCAGGGATTTAGGCACAAGCAAAAATATGTTCGCTAAAGACCAAAACCAACCCAAATGGCTCGCAATTCTGATAATAGCTTCAGATTGACTAAAGACCTTTACTCCTTCAATCAGGATGATGGATTGTATATTTGATTCAAGTGGATTGGTCTTGTCCAATAATGACTCAGCTATTTCAGACTGCAGTGCTGCAAAGCGAAATAATGCTTTTTTATCGCGTTTAATAATCCATTGAATGGATGAGTTGCATAAGTTACAGTATCCATCAAAAAGTATGATGGGATGATGTTTTGGAATTTCTGACATATAGGTTTAATAAATTCCTGTGTTGCATCAATATATGTGCCTGACCAAAACGTGACCGCTGAAAAGCAATGAACTGATTTCAATAAAATTCACCTTAATCCCGGAATGAAACTATTCGATCATTGCTTAAATTAACCTGAGTTAATTAGTTTGTGATTATCAATTTTATTCCCTGCTCACGATCATGGGTTTTAATCACCGGATAGTATAAACCGCTGCTTATATTCTCCAGATCCACTAATAGTGAATTTGATTCAACTTTTTTGATCCATTTTTCAAAAATACAGGCACCCAATGCGTTGTAAATCCGAATATGGGCTGCCTGACCGAGAATATCATTGCCGAACAGGAACTGAAATTGTCCCTTGTTCGGATTCGGGTATATGCTGAAAATAGCCTCAGCCATTTCTTCATCCAAATTGCTGTATTTATCCACATTAATATACCTTGTTTGTTGCACGGCTTTGTTTCCAGCCTGGTCTTCTGCATCATAATGAATGTTGTAAAAACCAAGTTTGTGATTGATCAAATAATCGCTTAGATAGGTACCCGAGCGCACCACGGTAATATTCTGATCATAGTTGTCGCTAACACTGAAAGAATCATTCTCTAATTCTTTTGGGCTGGCCAGGTTCACAATAGTATTTCCGTGCAGTGTAATAACAGGTGCTTCATGGTCTTCAACACAGATAATCAGGTGAAAAACCGAAGTATTGGCAGAAACATCAGTCGCTTCATAATTCCAGCTGTAACATCCTGTTAAATCAGCAACCTGGTTGGCTCCAAAAGTCGATATATAAGTTCCTGTTATGTTTATTGTCAAAGCTTCAAAATAATTGTCAGTCACCGTTAAGGATGGATTGTAAAAAGTGGCAAAAACTTCCAAAAACACAGTATCTCCATCCGTATAGGTGGAGGAAGTGATTTTCGGGCTTTCATTATCCACCACATGCACCATTCGGGTCACTATTCCAGAAAAATTACCTGATGGATCTGTGGCAGAATAATAGATAGTATAGTCTCCAATCGTATCCGTTTCTACATGACCGACGATGACAGGACTTAATCCTGTATAATAATTATCTGTAATGGCAAGCCCGGGCTCGGTCCAGGTGGAATAAACCGAAATGGTGGTATCTGCATAACCAATTAATGAAATAATGGGTGCCACATTGTCTACCACATGAACTTCCCTGCTGACTGTATCCTTTTGGCCTATGTGGGAAAGTAAATAGTAATATATCGTATAGGAGCCGACTTTTGATGTATCTACAGTTCCGGATGTGCTAACGCTATTAATAATATTGCAATTCAGATTAATTTGATAACCCGGATCTGCATAAGACGAAAATACATCAACAGAATCAACTGCTTTACCAAGCAGGTAAAATTCAGTTGTAATATCCAGTCGGGGCACTACAAAAATAGTCCGTTTGATTTCAGCTATAAATCCTATATAGTCCGTAAACTTATATGAAAGATAATATTGTCCGGGAACTGAAGTATTCAGGTTGGAAAAAGTGTCGACCTGTACAGGAGGATTTAATAATCGAACAATTTTATAGCCGCTATCCACATAATTCGTGCATTGATCAACAAGTATTGAATCCTGGGATTTAAGCTTGGCTATAAGTGGAATCATTTCTGTGATATAAAGTCGATAATCTTCAAATTCACCATAGCTATTGGGTCCGCAGGGTGAGTTACTCATGTTCATAAGACTGGTTCCAATGCGTAAAATAGTATTTCCTATCTGGGTTGTTCCTGGAACATAAAAAGTGTCCTTCCAGTTTGCCGTACTTGCTGAAGCCTCTGAAGACACTTCCTCGCCGGGATCCGTAAAATCACCATCCATATTATAGTCTATCCATATTTTCCGGTTCATCGCATTATGAGTAGTATTCCTTTTAACACTAACGACGAGGGTGTCGTATTGTGCAATTCGCGTGCTGTAACGAGTAAAATCATTGTATTTCATCTGTCCTATAGTGGAACTGTTGGAAATGTCCCCTAATTCAAAATAACTAATCCCGATATCCTGGTTTATATTGTTGACAGTGGGTGTACAATACTGGAGTGCATGGATATAGGATTTCTTTATTTCATTTTTTGTATGCGGACCATAGCTTACGCTTAATTTTATATCATAATCAGCCTTGGAATCAAAAATCACCCTGATCAAGGATTTATCACTATTCTGATACACTATTGTGTAGGAAGAGGGTGTGATGGTCCAATTTCTTTGCCATGCACAAAGGGGATTCAAATCATTGAAAGTGACTGTATCAATTCCAACTCTTGGATAATGAATATCCGCCTCAAAATCAGCGCTGGTTGGATTTTTAACTGTGATTAAATTGCTTTTCAGGATGGAATCTTTGCTCAATCCAAAATCAACTATAAGTTTTACGCTGTATTGTCCTGCGCTGTCGAACCTGACCTCAATGACAGGGAAGTCATTATTCAAAGAGACCACTTTGTAATAGGGAGGACTGATTTCCCAGGTCCACCCCTGTACACAAGAATCTGACAGATCGGTTAGCATGACGGTTTCACAACCTGCATAAACATCAGTTAGGTCCGCTTCAAAATCAACTGTTGCATTGGATTTAACATAGATATAATTTGTTTTTACGAGGATATCTGTATCATTGTATCCACAAGCACTGGATGTATCCCATACACTTAAAGAAACTGTAAAATAGCCTGTATCAGCATAAGTGTGAGCAGGATTAGGCAAACTGCTGGAAGTATTATCTCCAAAATCCCATAAATAATTACTGGCATTGGTTGAATTATTAATAAAAGATGTATAAGCCGGGTTTTTACACAAAAAACGAAATGTAGATGAAAACTTAGCTTCCAGGCTATCGCTCTGATAGGGATTGCCAACCCCTACTGCCCACCATGCCTGTGTAGCAGTTTTAACTTGTGGCGAGCAGCTTCCGAATAAGTCGATTGCTGATTGAATAGAAGCAAAGCGGGCATCGTCATAATCCGAAAGCGGACTTAAATAAGTGCTTAAACTACGATAAACTATTTTTGAAGCATCATCAATCCCTATGCCTGTTATACTGAAGGTATCGTTGTTGTCATTTACACCATTATCACCTGAACACATCAGGAAGAACCAGTAGTTCTGAACTCCTGAGTTCACCCATTCATATCCCAGATTCGTATTCCAATACTGACCCATGTAAGTGTCTGGCTGATTCTTTGTTTTAGGAGAAGCAAGATTTCTCATGGGCTGACCTGAGACAGTAATATCCTCCCCCATTAAAAAATCTCCAAGGATGGGATTTTTGTAATAATCAACACATACTCCAAAAATATCTGCGAAAGATTCCTGCAATGCACCCGCTTCATATAAATAGGTGAGTGAAGCTGTAAAATCAATCACCGCATGGGTGAATTCGTGGGCAACAATATCTAAAGCTCCAAAAGGTTTAGTAATCACACCATCCCCGTCTCCAAAATAGAATCCAATTCCATCCCAGAATGAAAGTGAAAGCCAGTTCCCGGCATGGACAAAATTTCTGATCAGGCTGCCACCCCCGTCATAGGAATACCTGTTATGCTTATTATAGAAATAGTCAAATGTGGATTCCATGCCCCAATGCACATCACCAGCTATGTCGTCATGATTAGTTGTATCATCCCAATAATTATCAGCATCCATAAAATCAACAGCCTGGGTATAATCCAGTCCCTGGTTCAGATCCTTAGTTTCAATCCCGTTTCCCCTTCCACTTTCATACAATACAAAAGATGTAGGGGAGAGACTGTCGGTTATGATATTTTTGGTTCCCGAATAGCGGGTTACTGCAATCCCGTTAGAATTACTGAAATGCAATTGTGAAATACTCAATAAATGTTCAGCACTGCTAGCATCTATATATACATCCTGCCTGCTTAATGGATTTAGGGCATACACATCAAATTTAAAAGCTAATTTGAAGGAGTTATACAGCGGGAGTACGACTAATTCTCCTTTAAACATCTCCATTTCTTCCTGCGGATTAAATGCATATTGATCTGCATCAACCTGTTCCAGGGCTTTTTGGAAAGCGATTAATTTGCTGATCTGTGGATTCGTGGACAGGTCAATATTGGGATAAAAATCACCATTAGCGCTATGCACCTGCTGGTTACTTACATGCACATAATATCTGGAAAATTCAACAGGCAGTCCACTATATGTTTGCTTATACCTGTAATGAGTGAGCCCCAATTCATCATTTTGTATTTCATATAAGGCAAAATCATCACTACTTCCACATGTATGTATCATTTTAAGCCACTCCAGGTGTGACTGCTCATTCACGATGTCATCGCTCTTCAATTCAACATATTTGTAAGATTTGTTTTCCTCATTGTAAATACATTTTTTAAAGTCTTTAGCCTCCACATCTGACAGCTTTTGAGATGAAGCGGTTGAGAAAATTAAACAAGCACATAATAGAGCAATCGGCTTAATAATAAAATTCATTTGAGTATATATTTAATCAAATAATTAAACTGGGATGTCATGTCAAAGTTACGAAAAGAGTAGGTTTAACAAGTATTTGTGATATTTTTAAAAACACTCCACCTGAACTATATAAAATCCGGCAATCGATAAATGAAGTGATAAAGATAGGCAGACTGAATTTGCATCATTTTTGTGAATGTAATGTATAGTAAGCTTTCATGATTGACAAGGTTCACTATATTTGAAGTTGATTGATCAGTAGATTACTAAGACTATAATAACACAATAAGCATCGCATGAAGAAAATATTATTTCTAGTTTTGGGGATAGGGTTGGTGTCAGCAACTTATTCACAGAGAATCAATAAAGAACTGACATCCTGTAAAATGAAGACCATAAATGGCAAGGTGGTCGACTTAAAAGACCAGGTTCGCAGTGGACAGGTGACTGTTATTGTATTCTGGGCCACCTGGTGCGCTCCATGTAAAAAGGAACTAATAAACATCGACGGGCTTTATGAAGACTGGAAAAATGACTTTGGAATTGAAGTCATCGCAATTTCAATTGACAATTCCCGTAATGCTCAAAAAGTAAAACCCTATGTAAATGGGAAGGGCTGGGAGTTTCCTGTTTTTATTGATGTAAACAGCAATTCAAAGTCACTTTTCAACTATCCAACGGTCCCTTTTTCTGCCATTATCGATCAAAATAAACACATTGTGTATACCCATAACGGCTATGTTGAGGGTGATGAGTATAATCTCGAAAAACACATCAAGGAATTAGTAAGTAAATAAATTGACATTATTCTTTTGGTGTTAAAGATATCCCTATATTTGCACCTCTAAATTTAATAAGAATGGCACATCATAAGTCCGCAATTAAAAGGATCAGGCAAAACGGAATAAGCAGATTAAGAAATCGATATCAATTTAAAGTTGTTCGTAATTCAATCCGTAAATTCAAGACCATCAAAGAAAAAGAAGAAGCGGTGAAGGAATTTGACAAACTTTCATCATTAATTGATAAATTAGCCAAACGAGGAGTGATCCATCAAAATAATGCTGCCAATAAAAAAGCGAGTTTAGCAAAATACATAGCCCATCTAAGCTAATTCTTAAAATCCTGAATTTTGGCCCATGATGGTAAAAAATTAGGTATTAAGTCCTGGTCTGCAGAAGACCGACCCCGTGAAAAATTACTAGATAAAGGACCCCAATCACTTACGAATGCAGAGTTATTGGCAATTTTAATAGGCTCCGGATCGAAGGAATTCAATGCTCTGGATCTGGCCAAAGCTGTCCTGAACAGGGTGGATAATCAAATTCAGCATCTGGGAGCTTTAAGCGTTAAACAATTAACTGCTATTAAGGGAATTGGCAATGCCAAAGCAGTAAGTATAGCAGCAGCTCTTGAACTGGGAAGAAGAAGAAAGGATGAGCAGGGAGAATCAAAACTGAAGATCCGCAACAGCCAGGATGCATATGAGTTTATTTTTCCTTTTCTGGCTGATGCAAAACAGGAAAGATTTATGGTTATTTTACTCAATAGATCTAACCAAGTCATTAAAAAGGTGGATATCAGCCTGGGCGGGGTATCCGGAACCCTTGTGGACCCCAAAATAGTTTTTCACACGGCCCTTGAGGAACTTTCTTCAGCCATTGTACTCTGCCATAATCACCCATCAGGTAATATTAAGCCCAGCCAGGCAGATTTGGATATCACTTCAAAAATTTGCAACGGAGCCAAATTATTTGATATTGCCGTGCTTGATCACCTGATTTTTACTAATGATAAATTTTTTAGCTTTGCAGATGAAGGTCTTTTATAGAAATTTTATGTCTAATTTGCTTTTGATACTATATTCGTTGAGTAGGTTCAAATAATTATTTAGGTTTAAAAGCCCAATTATGCAAAGACTATTATTTGGATTATTAATTATTTCATTGCCATTGCAGGCTATTTCTCAATTGTCCGGTGATTTAATGGTCAATTCCAACTTTTATGTAAAGGATACGTCCATTGGAGCAACCACCAGCCAATATCTTCGTGAGTTTTCTTCAGCAGAAGCCTGGATGTTTCTGAATTATTCTGTAGCTGGCTTTAATTTTTCAGTCAGGTATGATCTTTTCAATAATTCTGCATTATTAGACCCCAACGAAGTATATTCTGATCAGGGATTGGCATTTTATTCCGCGAATAAGAGAGTCGGAAAATTAGATATTACAGCAGGACATTTTTATGATCAGTTTGGCAGTGGAATCATTTTCAGAGCTTTTGAAGACCGTATTCTTGGACTGGATTATGCAGTGAATGGTCTGAATTTGAAATATGATTTTAAAGATGATTTCAGGATAAAAGCTTTTACAGGAAGACAAAAAAACAGGTTTGGCACGCATGATCAGGTGATGAAGGGAATCAACCTGGAAAAGGATTTTTATATAAGCGATTATTTAAGTGTTTACTCTGGAGCTGGGCTGGTGAACCGTACCTTAGATAAGCATACAATGGATCTGTTAGCAACTGAAATAAATTCTTACGCACTGGAAGATCGCTTTATTCCTAAATACAATGTGTTTGCTGGCACTGTGTTCAATACCGTTGTTTACAAAAACTTCAACTGGTATATAGAATATGCTTATAAGACTGCTGAAGCCATTCGGAACCTGGAAGGCAATCAGTTTATAAATCAGGATGGACATGTTCTTTATACTTCATTAATCTATTCTATTAAAGGTTTAGGGATCAGCATGCAACATAAACAGACTAAAGGTTTTACACTACGGACATCTCCCTTTACTTCATTTTTGGTAGGAACCCTGAATTACATGCCTCCCATGAGTAAACAGCATTCAAAAATACTACCTGCCAGATATAGCATTTCAGCCCAGGAATTGGGAGAAATTGCTACACAGGCAGACATCACTTATTCGCCCAATAGGAAAAACACGATAACTATAAATGCAACATATGTCACGGATGATTCCAGGAAGGAGTTATTTCATGAATACTACCTGGATTATTATCATAAATTCCGTACCAATTTCAAAGCAACTATCGGCTTGCAAACGATTTATTATGATAAAGTAGCCTATGAGAATAAATTAGAACCTTCAGTGACCACATTCACTACTTTCTCAGAGTTTGTTTACAATATTAATCGGGAGAAATCCTTTAGATGGGAACTTCAGTATTTACGAACAAAACAAGATCACGGGGATTTCTTTTTTGGACTCATAGAGTTCAATATAGCACCACATTATTCCTTTTCAATAGCCGATATGATCAATACAAAACCGCTGAAAGTGAGTGATGTAAAACATTATTATAACTTTTTTGTAGCCTATAGTTTAAATCAGACCAGATTTTCACTGGCTTATGTGAAGCAAGTTGAAGGGGTGGTTTGTACTGGTGGTGTTTGCCGCGTTGAACCCGCTTTTAGCGGCTTAAAATTTAATTTGACAACAAGTTTTTAGCAAGATATATGAAATCACTGCTATGCATTTCAATTTCGTTTTCGATCGTTATCCTGTTATTTTGCACGGCTTGCGAAGAGGAGGGCCCATATATCAATTTTGATCCGGTGGATACCTCTTTATTTGATACCACATTCATTTCCACCACTTCAGTAAGTCCAATGGTTAAAAAAGTATTGATTGAAGACTTTACAGGTGCTCGTTGTCCTAATTGTCCGAATGCAGCAGCCAAGCTGACTGAAATAAGCATAGCAAACCCTGGACGAATTGTGGGTATGGCCATTCATCCAAAAGGAATTCCCTTTACTGTCCCCCATGATCAGGATGCAGATTATCGCACAGATGATGGAACCATTGTTTTCAGCATACTGAATGAAGGTCCGCTACCAATTGGTGGCATCGACCGGGTACTATTTGCTGGTGAATCTAACATATTGGTAAGGATAGATGTTTGGAATAGTTATGTCGACCAGCAATTGCTTATTGGATCTCCTGTGAATATTGAATTAACAAGCACAGCTCATAAAATTGAAGCCAATACCTATGTAATCCGTGCTGAAGTACATTATACAATTGCAGTTAATGATAAAAATTACCTGACCATTGCATTGACTGAGAGTGATTTGATCTCGCCACAAACCTTACCGAGCAGTACAGTCGATTCCAATTATATTCATAATCATGTATTGCGTGACATAATAAGCAATCCGGTTGGAAATTTACTGATGGACAGCCCGGAGTTAAACCGAGTTTTTATCAAAGAATTCACTGTGAAGCTGGATGATCATTGGGATCCTGACAATTGTTCAGTTGTAGGTTTTGTTCATTATTCAGCTAGCCAATTTAATGTTCTTCAGGTGGAGGAGATTCATTTGAAATAATACTCATGGGTAAACTTTATATCGTTCCCACGCCAATTGGCAATCTTGAAGATATCACACTCAGAGCTTTGCGCATATTAAAGGAAGTGGATCAAATCCTGGCTGAAGATACCCGTCAGCTCAGCAAATTATTGAAACATTATAATATAAGCACCTCTAAACGAGCTTACCATCAGCATAACGAACATCAAATTTCGGAGCAATTAGCCCGGGAGCTCGGTACTACGAATAAAATGATTGCCCTGGTTTCAGATGCAGGCATGCCTGGTATTTCTGATCCAGCCTACCTGATCATTAAGCACTGCATACAGCAAAATGTGGAAATAGAGTGTCTTCCTGGCGCAACTGCATTTGTTCCGGCGTTGATAGAATCTGGTTTTGCATCAAACTCATTTGCTTTTGAAGGATTTTTACCACATCAAAAAGGAAGAAGTAAACGCTTGGGTAAGATTAAAGATGAACAGAGAACCATGGTGTTTTATGAATCCCCTTATCGTTTATTAAAAACACTAAAGCAATTTTGTGAAATATTTGGTGAAACGCGAAAAGCCTCAGTTTCCAGGGAATTAACAAAGATCTATGCGGAAACAATAAGAGGGACCTTTCCGGAGTTAATAGAGATATTTGAAGAAAAGGGAATCAAAGGCGAATTTGTAATCGTGATTGATGGAAAAAGTTAAACGTAAATACCTGATATTATTATCACTTCTTAGCGGAATTCTGCTTTGGTTATCCTGGCCACCGTTTAGCACCAGCTTCATCCTGTTTTTTGCATTTGTTCCTCTTTTATTTGTGGAAGAGTATATCTGGAAAGAAAATACCCGCTATGGAGCTTCTGTATTATTCTACAATACCTTTTTAGCATTTTTCGTCTGGAATTTATTCAGCACTTATTGGATCTATAATGCATCCCTGGTAGGCGCCATCATGGCGATATTAATTAACAGCTTATTAATGAGCTTTCCTTTTATTTTATATCATAAACTCAAAGCCGTTTCAAAAAATAGAATTTCAATACTTTTTCTTGTTGTTTTTTGGATGGCTTATGAATTCCTTCATTTAAATTGGGATCTGGCCTGGCCCTGGTTGAACCTGGGAAATGTTTTTGCCATGCACCCCGGCTGGGTACAGTGGTATGAGTTTACAGGGGTGTTTGGCGGAACACTTTGGATTTGGCTTGTCAACATAGTCGTGTTTTCCTTTTTAAAAAGGTCCATTGAAAACAAAAAAACTGCTTTAGCCAGTTTACGCTTGCTGATTCGCATCGGACTTTTTGTAGCGATCATAGGCATCCCCATTGTTATTTCTTTGCTGATTCCGAAATCTACTGAACATAAAACAGACTATAATGCAGTCATCGTTCAACCTAATATTGATCCTTACACAGATAAATTCAAAGCCGGTTATTTCAACCAACAGTTGGATATTCTGATGGATTTAAGCGAGCAAAAAATGGATTCAAATACCATCTTATTGGTTTGGCCGGAAACGGCTTTATCTATTCCCTTCGATGAGAAAACGCTGAACTACAATTCCTATATTTCAAGGATAAGGGAAATGCTCCAGAAATATCCCCATTTAAAACTAATCAGTGGCATGGATTCATACAAATTTTTTCAGGCTGGGGAAAAATTAAGTCAAACAGCCAGGTTTTATCCATATGACAGCAGCTATTATGATTCATATAATTCCGCTATTCTTTTAGATCACACACCCAGATACAAAATATACCATAAATCGAGATTAGTACCGGGAGTGGAGAAGATGCCTTATCCCAGGCTGTTTAAATTCACTGAAAAACTGGCTATTAATCTGGGTGGAACTTCGGGAAGCCTCGGTAAACAGGCAGCACCTTCTGTTTTTAAAATAAACGAGACTGTTACTGCAGCTCCAATTATTTGCTATGAATCTGTTTTTGGAGACTACATGAGCCAGTTTGTACAAAAGGGTGCAAACCTCATAGTCGTAATAACCAATGATGGATGGTGGGGCAATACCTCCGGTTATCATCAGCATTATTTATATGCCCGTCTAAGGGCCATTGAATTCAGAAAGAATATTGTGCGATCAGCCAATACCGGCATTTCATGCTTTATCAATTCTGATGGTAAAATCCTTCAAAAAACCGGCTGGTGGGAAGCTGCTGTGATCAAACAAAATATTGCAATTGGATCCAAAACTACCTTTTATGCTAAAATGGGCGACTATTTAGGTCGCATTTCTGCTTTTTTGAGTGTGATCATGATCCTGTTGATCATTTCCAGGGCCTTGTCCAAAAAGGATGTTTTAAACGCATAAAACTTACTCTAATCCTAAAATTCCAGAATGAATTTGTGGTAATCCTTTTCCAGTTTGTTGGAAAACTCCAGAATATAAGGACCCTGTACCAGGCCTTCCAGATTAAACCTGACTTGCTCATTATAGTTTGTATCTGCTTCTTCAATCAATTGGCCGTTTATATTAAACAAACGAATTCGTTTCCACTTGTGATTAATCGGCATATCAATTGTCAGCATATTTTTGGAAGGGTTGGGGAATATTTTAATTTGATCCCCCGCTTCCCTTACTGCTCCTAAATCAACAGTATAATCGTATTTAGCAAGGCAGTAGTCTCCCAATTTTAAACGATGGATGGTCATATCACCTATTTTATTTGTCTTATGACCTGTATTCACATCATAATCAGGATATTCAACCCAGGGAGAATTGAATTTTTCCCTGTACATTAATATCAGACTGTCTTCATTAATAATATGTAAAGTATGATCGAGGTAATTATCTCCATTGATATTTCCCTGGCTTCCATTGTATTTAATTTCTGCTTCGGCAAAGAATTCAGAAGGCAGTATCCCACTTACTGTCCAATACCGGTAATCAGAGAAACGAATGCCTTTCAAACTGCTATTCCAGTGAGAGGGCTCCACCCAATTATGCTCAACAAAAAGAAGGGCTGAGTCATTCAATTGATTTACATCCACTTTCATGAGAGCTTCCCTGAAATCATATGTACCCGGAGCTGTAATAAGTTTAAAATTGGATGTTTTGGCCTCACTGATCTGGGCATCCATATTAACAGCGATAAAAACGGGTTCAAAATTCAATGAAAATGCAAAAGTCTCCCTGTTGCCGTTCATGGTAATTTTTTTCTCGACTTTTTTGAAATCATCACTGAAAAAGCTGACTGTTAAAGGAACATTAAGGTAAGGCTTAGACGTAAATCGCAGCGATGGAATAAGATCGATTTCAACAGTTGGCCAGCTTCTTTTTACCAATAATGCATAATGTGGAAATCCTTTTTCAAACACCCAGTTGGCAAAGAAATCAGTTAAATCATAGGAAGTGTATTCAGATAATGAATCCCTGAATTGAGACGAGCTGCAGTTTAAAAATTTCATCCGGTCCAGGAACTTATGAATTCCTGAAAAAAACAAACTATCCCCTAAATAACCCCTTAGTGTATGAGCCACATCAGAACCTTTGTCATAAGCATGACTTCCATAAGTATAATCATGAG
Source organism: Bacteroidota bacterium (assembly GCA_016776505.1). Taxonomy (GTDB): domain Bacteria; phylum Bacteroidota; class Bacteroidia; order CAILMK01; family JAAYUY01; genus JABINZ01. The sequence continues at coordinate 16,517 of JADHTG010000023.1, read as the reverse complement.
GTAAGGGAAAAAGTGCCCTGGCTTCATCATCACGGATATGTGTATATTGCAAAACATATTTGTGATTCGCTTTGACGGCTTCCAGGTAAGCTTGCCTGCCATATACGTATTCAGTAAATATGTTTTCTGAATAGGAAGCCCATCCTTCATTGATCCACATTTCTTCAGCAGAAGCACAGGTGACCAGGTTTCCCCACCATTGATGGGCAAACTCATGGGCCATTAGTGTTTCCCTGGATAAATTCCCATTGACAGCATATTTAGGATAGGCTATATTACATGCATGCTCCATAGCTCCTGAATTAAAAGGAACCACTACAAAACCAACCCGGTCAAACTGGTAAGGCAGGTATTTGCTTTCGAAGATATCGATGCAACTATTGAGATTGGCAAAGGAGCTTTTAAGATTACTGGTGTCAGAAGCCACAGCACCGAGCAAAACATGGATAGATTTGTTTAAACCCTGATGATTCCATTCCAGCAATTCATAGTCAGCCACAGCCACAGAAGCCAGGTATGTCGGAATTTCCTTCTCTAAAAACCAATGCCATGTAATGCTATTGTTTGCATGGATTTCTTTATTAATAAATATTCCACTGCATATGGCTTTCTTATCATGAGGTGTTGTAATATAAAAGTCAAATATAGCTTTATCAGTAAAGTTATCTTTACATGGAAACCAGACTCTTCCATAATTGTGAGGATCATCCGCAAAGCCAACACCCATATTGTAAGCATAGCCACCATCTGCTGCGCTAAAGTAAAAACCACCCCATTGCGGATCTTTTGCAGGTACCCCTTGATAAGAAATATCTAACTCGATAGTGTCTCCCTTAGGAATGGTGGCAGGCAGCCGGACTTCCAGAACATCGCCATTTTGAGCATATACTAAGGGTATGCCGGATAAAGTAATCTCATCTACTGTCAGCTTTTTTAGCATGAAATGCAAATAGTTTTTATCCTCACTAGGAACTAATTGAATAAGGGTTTTTCCACTCAACACATGTGTATTAAAGTCAAGAATGTCGAGGTGTATGCTATACTTTAAAACGTTATACTGACTGCTGTCAGTTTCTGAATAAAGCCTGGAAGAAAAAGAAAAGAAAGCAATAAATGATAACAATATATATCCTGGTTTCATCTTTAACTCTTATCAATTAAGCAAAGATAGTTATTCGTTTTTGAGAAAATTAAACAGCCCTGAGTAAAAAATTTGAAAACAGGGGTAAGGTTCATCTCAATTATTGAAATCTGAAGCTAATTTAAATTTGCTTATCGAATTGAACTAAAAGAAGAGATCATAAAAATTTTACCAATTGCCTAGAAGTTTTTTTTAATCAAATATATTCCTATTATAGCTACCATCACGTCAGTTTACAATTCTAACATTACAAATGTAACAAAATAGGGAGGGATAATAAACATAAGTAACCAATAATAAGCTAAACAAATAACATATGTAACCTAAGAAATGTATATTTCCTATTAATAAAAGTTTTAAATGTTACAATTATACCCATTGTATTAATTAAACACCTGAACTGCGCTATAGTACAAATAATCAGTAATTTAAGTAATCCAAAGTGAAGTAAATCTTTTGAGATATTGTCCTTCTAAAGAAACATTGATATATAGCTACTTAAAATACATATTAAACCTTTTTCGCATTTTAATGGAACTGATAAATGAATTTTGTCAATCGAGTAAGATATAATAATAATTAATATAATATTACAATTGTTTTTACTTTTAGATAATTTATATTAAATTTGTAACTGAGTTTACAATTGGCATAAATTACAAATCTAAACTATTGCAATAATGGAAGACCTGACTAGTCGTATAAAAGATATACTGGAAATGTTAAATTTAAATCCAAGTCAGTTAGCTGATCAGATTGGGATCAATAGGTCCCGCTTATCGCATATTTTGACTGGAAGAAATAATCCAAGCCTTGAAATTATCCAGGGAATTCTGAAGCAATATCCTCAGATCAATCCTGACTGGTTACTTTCCGGGCAGGGAGAATTTTACAGGGAAGGAAATACTCTGGCTACAGATATCAAAGAGTCCGAAGATGAAATGGAAAAAGAAAGCCCTACAGAGGATTTATTTTCATACCAGAGGACTGAGAATAAACAAATATTAAAATCTCAGCCATCAGATTTAAAAGACAAACCTTCGCAAGTTATTGATAATGAAAATTCGAAAGGCGAAAAAGGACCTGATCAAAGGGAGAGAGGAAAAGTGGACGAAATGATAGAAAATATGCATGATAAACGAGTACGAATCAAATTGATTGCTGTCCTTTATGAGAATAATGAATATGAATTGCTTTATCCTTAAAACCTAAAATTAAAGCTATTCTGTTTTTCTTTCTGATTGATCCTCAGGTGGATCCGGTACCAGGTCGAATCTCTTTTCCAGCGTATTAATAATAGGTTCAATTTTATCCACGGCGATTCTTTTAGCCTGGATTATTTTTTCTTTATCAAGCAGGTAAACCACGGGCGTACTGTAAACATCATATAATTGCCTGAAATTGCTGAACTGCTTTAGATCAGATACATGAATAAATGGAAGTTTATTTTCAATAACATGTTTCTTCCATTCCTTGCTCTCTTTTCCTGTGTGGACTGCAAACACCTGAAGAGAATCCGAAGGGCTTCGGTCAACTAGCTTCTTTAATTCTGAAACTACGAGCTTGCAATGACCACAACTGACATCCCAAAAAACGAGCAAGGTGTAAAAGGATTTTATTGCATGCAATGATTTGTATTGACCAGATGTATCCTGCATTATAAGTTCAGGTGCCTTCATCCCAATTAAATTTGAACTGAGATTTACAACCCTTTCATATATTTTGGCAATTTGGGTTGAATCTGCCCAACTGGCCTTTCCACTTAGATAGTATTTTTCAGCGAGGTGAACAACCACAGCATCCATCCCCATATATTGGGATTTCGCATATTTATTAAATAATTTGATCAGGGTATATTTAAAAACTTCCTCATTTGCCATGGATTTGTCAATAAGTCGTTCAGCGGCATATTTAATAGAATCCGGATGACGGAGAGTGAGTTTGTCTACATAACGATCAACCTTAGGTTCATATATGGGTGTTCTTAGTATTTTTTCATCACTTAAATCCATGTGATCGAAAAAATGTTCCTGGTAAAAACCATATAAGTAATTGCGATACATGGAATCATTATCAGCTGCTTCCATAGGGCGGGGAAGAGGTTCTTCAAGTGCTTTTACTATTTTCGCAAAAAATAATTCTGAATGATCCTTGATGATGGATTCTCTGTAATGAACTACTTCATCATCCAGGTTTTTAATTTTTTCATTAATTTTTTGTTTTTCGATAGTATCTCTTTCATCCAAAGCATTTAGTTTGGCTTGTAAATCAGTTTTAGAAAAGTGTTGATCCTGCATAAATCTAAGGTAATCATAAAATACTTTGTTTTCATCTGACAGGATGACTTTCATGTTTTTGACAAAATCCCCGGTATCCGTTTCTACCGATATTTTTTCTTCATTCACTATCAATTCAAAATAATTTTTATTCGGGACAATAATTAAATAGATCCCTCCCGGGATTTCCTTATCACCAGAAAAGACCACTACGCCTTTCTGATTCACTTCGGCTGTATCTCTCACATACTTGTTATGGCCGTAATGAAAGCCTAAATAAACCTGATTGTTTTTATAACTTTTGAATTTTACTTCAATTTCATAAGCTTGAGAATAAAGAATTGTGCAGGAAAACAATCCCGATATCATTAGAAATATGAACTTTTTATAAAGTGAAATTTTCATAGGTATATGTTCGATAATAGACTTGTGCAAAGGTATTAAAATAGATGTCTTTTATTCCATTAATGTATTTCCTGGATTATTGATCAATTACTATTCCAGCAACAAAAATCAAGATGAATTAATGAAGAGAAGTGCTGGAAATTATTAATTAAAATAATCAGTTGCTTGATATTTTCTTAATAAAACAAAAAAATAAATAAAAATAATATCAAAGCTGTAAATTTTTAAACCCCTTTATTTATTTTTTAGATTAATGGAAAGGATAGAAATCTGATAATTTGCTATTAATTTGATATTTCAGACATCTAGAAAGTGTACTTTTTTAAAATTTAATTAAAAAATGGAAGGAAAGACTTACAAAAATTATTAATATTCTGTTTTTATTAATAAAATCTCAAGCTTTTGAAAACCTGGCTGGATGCGATGATAAACTATTGAATATGATAGCCTTACTTATACATTAATTTTATAAAACTGTCAATTAATCTTGGAATCGCTATGGGAAAGTTGTAATATTGTACAATAAATAAGTAACCATTCTCTTTGGAATAAGATAAATAAGAGTAGATATTGAAAAAACTGAATAGTAGGTAGACGTGAGCAATTCCGCCACATATCAAGATCTTGAAACAAGGATTAAGATTTTAGAAAGTAAAATCATTGAGCTTCAGACTGCTACTGATTCTAAAGCTGAGAGTATCTGGAGTCACATTTTTGATTCCTTCTCTGATACCTTTATACTGACTGATTCGAACTTCAGTATTGAAAAAATCAATACAAAAGGAACTGAAATCCTGAAAAAAAATCAAGGGGAGGTATTTGGAAGAAGTTGTAAGGAATTGTTTAAGGATCATGAGGCAAATTGTTTTATCTGTAAGAATAAACAGGCCTTAGAAACTCTAAAACAAGAAACTTCTATTTTTTATTCAGATCTTTTACAGGCCTTTCTTGAAATAAACACTTTGCCTATTTTGGACGAAAAAGGCTCTCTTGATAAAATTTTAGTACATATCAAGGATATTAGCGATTTAAAAAGCCAGGAAGCAAGTGTACAGGAAGATTATTCAAAACTAAAATCAACTCTTCAAAATATACCAGAAGGGATCATTACAACTGATCAAAGTGGACTTGTGCTGAGTATGAATAAGAGTGCAAGCAATCTGTGTGGTTATTCAGAAAAATTCGCCATTGGAAAAGCTGTCTCATCTGTTTTCCAATTGCTTAATACTCGAACGAATAAAGAGGAGGATATTTTCAAAAAAGTCTTGCTAAACAAGGATCAGCTGGAATCGTTTGATCATTATGAATTGCAATCCGCACAGGGTGAGAATTTTTTAATAAATTTAAGAGTTTCATTAGTCAAACCAGAGCATGGATCTGTTGAGGGTATCATACTTGTTTTTTCTGATATTACAAATCAATCGCTTGAAGAGGAAACTTCCAGGGAGCATGAGGAGCGTTTAAAGCTTATGTTTGAACACACTCGAAGCAGGATTATCCAGGAAAGCGAGAAAAAACTGAAATTAAGAATTGAAAACGCAAATGAAATTGAATTAAATAATGATTCCTTTGGTTTAACAGATATCATCGATTTGGACTCTTTGCAGCAATTACAGGACGATTTTGCATTTTCAAACCAGATTTCCTCCATCATAGTGGATAATGATGGCAATCATATCACAAGGGGAAGCAATTTTACTGAAGTCTGCAATGTTATTTGCAAGCAAGAAAAGGGCAGGCAACTTTGTATTTTCACAGAAAATCCAATTGTATCCATAAATAAGGGCCAGGCAGCAAAGAAAAATAAGTGCATAGCATGCAACCTGACCGACCAAAGTGCTCCCATTATTGTCGGGGGCAAGCAATTGGGAAATTGGTTGATTGGTACGAATATTAAGGTAAATACCGACAGTAATAAAGTGAAGCAATTCGCTGAACAAATAGGAATAGATGTTCTCGAACTGAAAAAGGCATTTTCAAAAACCCGTATTTTAAGTCCTTCCCGACTGGAGAAAACAGTGAATTTATTATGGCATCTCAGCAAAGAGATTTCAAATTTGGGTTATAATATCCTCAAATTATCCAAGGATATATCAGAGCAGAAAAAATTTGAAGCTCAGCTTAAAATGGCAAAAGAAGTAGCTGAAGAATCTGACAGGATGAAAACAGCCTTTCTGGCAAGTATGTCTCATGAAATAAGAACACCCATGAATGCCATTATCGGATTTACCGATCTTTTATCAGATCCTGATTTCAGCCAGGAAGAAAAAGAGGAGTTTATCCAGTTGGTAACCAATAATGGAGACATATTGTTGCGCTTAATTGATGATATTATTGATATCACCAAAATGGAAGCAGGAGAGTTTAATGTCGATATAGCCGATTGTTATGTGAATAAAATACTGAAGGAAGTAATTGTTGCTGGAAAGGATACATTAAAACGACAGGGTAAGGAAACAATAGAGTTGAAAATGGAATTAGCCAACGATGATGATTCTTTTGCCATTCTTACTGATCCCACTCGTTTTCGTCAGATCATAACCAATTTACTTGGCAATTCACAGAAATTTACAATGAATGGCTATATTGAAGTGGGCTATGTCATAAAAAACAATGAAACTTTATTCGGAGAGGATCCTTTTCTTCAATTCTATATAAAAGATACCGGAATTGGTATTTCAGAAGAAAAACGGGAAATCATATTTGATCGTTTTAAACAGGCAGATGATACTGTTTCTAAGAAATATGGGGGAACCGGATTGGGATTAACGATCTCAAAAAAACTGGTGGATTTGATGGGAGGAGAAATCTGGGTGGAATCAGAGGTAGGCAAAGGATCTACATTCTACTTTACACTTCCTTACAGATTAATACAATCAACCAAGGAATTTATTGAACCTACCGAAAAAATATATGAAAATATTGACCTGACTGGGAAGACCATTCTCATTGTCGAAGATATTGAATCAAATTTCAATTTATTAAAAACATTATTGATAAAAAATAACGCAAAGATTATCTGGGCAAAAGATGGAAAACAAGCAGTGGATATTTGTCGTGCAAAGAATGTGGATCTCGTTCTGATGGATATCAAACTACCCGTATTGGATGGATACAATGCCACTGGCCGCATTAAGCAGATTACGAAAAATATTCCTATCATAGCTATCACTGCTTATGCCCGGGAAAACGATAAAATAAAATCAATTCATGCAGGTTGCGACGATTATATTCCAAAACCGATCAAAACAGAATTGCTTTATTCAATGATAAACAAGTATATTTCAAAGAGTTAAACTATTCTTTTCTTTTTTTTTGATAATTGTTTATAATAATTCCCCAGCTAACACAATAAATTTCCTGCTATTACGATTAAATAATCGAGTATTTAGTTTAGACCTAATACTAAACTTAAATGATTGATTATCAGTTACAAATAATGTGAATTATTTTGTGCAATTATTTCGGTTTTTTTAAATAAGTTTGAAGTTTTTTAAAAGTGGGAAAAAATACCGACAAAGTGGAAAGGAAAAGAATGATAAGCCTGCTGAGTATACTTGCTACAGTTATTTTTTTATCATCTTGTGAAAAATCAAATCCAAACGATTTGGGCCGCTTACAGGTTACAATTTATTATAACAATGAAATTGTTGTGAATGCAGCAGTGGCAATAGCCAGCACCCAAAAAGAACTTGACGCTGGAATTTATATAAGTGAAATCAGAACAGATATATACGGGGTAGCTAGTTTCGGTGCCATTGCTCCCGGAACCTATTATTACGACAGTTATTATTATATCAACAATAATCAAACTTACCTCTATGCTAAAGATGTGATCAAAATTGCTCCCGGTCACAAATACAATCTTGATCTGATACTAACAGAACTTTAATAGATCAAGTGAAGCAATAATTTAAAGCTGTTCAAATGAATAGCTTTTTTTTTATATTTATTTCAAGAAAATGGGCAACTCAATTAAGGATTGAATTTTAATCTTTATTTTTGATCAGGCAAATTGGATAGCATCTTTTCATAATTAAAAATTTTGCATGAAATATTATTTCAAGAATTGCTTACTGTTGGGTTTTGCATTATTACTTACATTTCACTTAGGTGCTCAAAATAAAATTGACAGCCTGAACCTCGCACTTAATAAGGCAAAAGGAGCTTCTAAAATCGACTGCATGATAGAGTTATCATGGGAATATTTTTATTATAACCAAAACGACAAGTGCATTGAAAATGCTCACAATGCACTAAAACTGGCAAATGAAAGTAAAAACAAAACCCAGGAAGCCCGCTCATTAAATATGCTTGCTATTGTCAATTCACAATTAAACCAGCTGGATGAAGCCAGAGAATTTGCCAATCGTGCTATTCAGGCATCCCTTGAAGGAGAAAATAAAAAAGAAGAAGCCAATGCCTTAAACCTGCTCGGTATTCTTTCTGAACAAACAAACGAATACGACAAATCGATTGAATTTCATAGCAAGGCACTTGAATTAAGACGCCTGATTGCCGACAAATCAGGCATTGCAAAATCATTGAATAATATGGGCAATATTTATTCAAACAGGGGATGGTTCGACAAGGCAATTAAGGTATTCAAAGAAGCCCTTATTATTTATGAGGAAGAAGGCGATATAAGGGGCACAGCAGCTGCTAACACGAATATTGGAAATATCTATCTTCAGCAGGGTAAAACCGATTTAGCTATTGAATACAGCCAGAAGGCACTTAAGTTATTTGAACAAATAGATTTTAAAAATGGTATTGCAGTAACACTCAATGTGAACGGCTTGATTTATGAAAATTTGAAAAATTATAAAAAAGCCATTGAATATTATGAGAAAGCACTTGAAATTCATGAATTAATAGGAAATCCTTTCGGGATGTCGAATGCACTCAATAATATTGGCAATGCGTATTCTTTACAGGATAGTTTTCAAAAAGCCATTGATTATTACCAACAGGCTTTAAAGGTGCGGACGGAAATAGGAGATAATCCGGGAATTGCCATATCGCTGCAAACCATTGGGCTGGTTTATACAGATTGGAAAAAACACGATTCAGCATTAATTTTCTATACACAGGCATTGGAGATCAATGAGAGTTTAGAAAATAAGAAAGAAATTGCCAACAACCTGGCAGCCATAGCCAAGAATTACCGGGATTTGAAGAAATATAATCTGGCCATTGACTATTATGATAAGAGTCTGGAGTTGAGTCTGAGCCTCGGATTGCTTGCTGTTTCCAGGGACAACTACATCGATCTTTCCAATATCTATAAACAACAGGGTAATTATGTAAAAGCTTTGGAATACTATAATAATTATTCCACATTCACCGACTCCATTTTAAACAAGGATATTTTTGACAGAATTTCTGAGCTTCAAACGCAGTATGAAACTGAAAAAAAGGAAGCGCAAATTAAACTTCAGAAAACAGAAATTGCCAAGAAAGAGGCTGAAAATAAAAGACAACGATTAGTCATTGCTTTCTTCATTATGGGATTGGTGCTCATCATGGGGCTTGTGGTGGTAATTCTTAAAAGCCTGCAACAAAAGAAAAAAGACAATAAAATCATTGCTGCCGAAAAAGCAAAATCTGAAGAATTGCTTTTAAACACCCTCCCCATAAAAGTGGTGAACGATTTAAAGGAAAATGGAAAAAGTGAACCTGAAAGCTTTTCAGACGTCACTGTATATTTTTCTGATGTGGTTGGGTTTACCAATATGTCATCAGAAATGGAACCCAAAGCATTAATTAATGAACTGAATGAGATTTTTACAGCTTTTGATGATATCATGACAAAATACAGCTGTGAGCGAATAAAAACCATTGGGGATGCTTATATGTCAGTATGCGGCATGCCGGAACCGAATGAAAATCATGCACACAATATGGTGAATGCTGCATTGGAGGTTTGCGAGTACCTGCGAAAAAGAAATGAAACTTCAAAAGTAAGCTGGAGAATCAGAATTGGTTTGAATTCAGGTAAAGTGGTAGGAGGGATAGTGGGTGTCAGGAAGTACATTTATGATGTATTTGGAGATACCATTAATACAGCTTCCCGTATGGAAAGCAATAGCGAACCGATGAAGATTAATATTTCAGTTTCCACCTACCATCTGGTGAAAGATCAATACATGATTACTAAACGTGAGGACCGGGAGGTAAAGGGCAAGGGTAAAATGCAAATGTTTTTTGTAGAGGGACCAAAAACTAAGGCAGTGTCATGAGAACTTTCAAGGCATCATTAATTTTTCCGCGTTTTATTAAGAAACTGGCTATGCGGTGAATTTTTAACCTTTTTTCATCCTGATTTTTAATTACCAGGATTTCTTTTACTTCATCCATTTCTTTTGTCTGGAGAATTTCTTCATTAGAAGGAAAGCTAGTAAGCATACCTATTTGACCAATTTCATTGCCACTTAAAACCTCACTCTTAATAATGTGATCCGGAAGAGAATTGATGCCAATTCCCAGTTTCAAACCAGGTTTGTCAATATTAAACAAAGCACTTCCTGATGCGCGTACATAATTGTTTTTTCCTAATCTTCCCACTAAATCGATCTTGTCTGCATCGATGAAGCCATTTTCATCAAGTATAGCCTCGTCTACATGTATCATCACTATCTCACAAATGACCAGGTTCCCAGCCCCGCCTTGTGTTCCTGTTTCAATAATATTGATCACCTTGCATTCAAAGTTTACAGGAGATTCCTTTACCCGAAAAGGCTTGACAAGATCCGATGGCAGGGCACTTAATCCGGATTTTTCAAATTCATTGATACCATCCGGATATTCTGAGCTTGACAGGTTGACCTGGTGTGCCATATCAAAAGTCACTACATTGATAACTACTTCTTTATGTGCTTTAATGTTTTCGAATGTGTGCTTCGTGCTATTATCCCTTCCACGCCTGGAGGGAGAAAAAATCAATATGGGCGGATTGACACCAAATGAATTAAAAAAGCTGAAAGGAGATAAATTTGGCAAACCTTGTTTATTAATGGTACTTGCAAGAGCTATGGGTCTTGGAGCTATTGAACCTGCCATCAACCCCTGGACTTTGATGAGGTCTGTTTTTTTTGGATCTATTTTCATACTTACTTTTTAACTGCTAATATTTTGGTTTTGCACTCTCCAAAACCTATGCGAATTTGGTCATTTTCAGCATATGCATGCATTATGATGGTGTCGTTATCCTCTATGAATTTCCGTTCGGAACCATCCGGAAGGGGAAGAGGTTTTGTGCCTTTCCAGCTTAATTCAAGCATGGAACCGAAAGTATCTTTGCTTGGACCACTGATAGTTCCGGATGCACACATATCACCCACTTTAAAATTGCAGCCGTTCACTGTATGATGAGCAATTTGCTGACACATATTCCAATAAAGGTATTTTGTATTGGACTGGCACAAGCGGTGTGCTTTCTTTCCCATTGGCTGAATAAATACATCCAGCTTGATATCAAAATTCTTATTTCCATGAAAAGAAAGATAGGGTAGAACCGGTATATCCTGGACAGGTCCTTTTGTCCGGAAAGGCTCCAACGCATCCAGTGTAATGATCCATGGTGAAATAACAGATCCAAAGTTTTTGCCTAAAAAGGGTCCCAATGGAACATATTCCCATTTTTGAATATCTCTTGCTGAAAGATCATTAAACAATACCATTCCAAATATATAATCTTCTGCATTTTCGGTAGGGATGGAATCACCCAACTCTGTTTCTTTGCCCAAGACAAAGGCCATTTCCAGCTCGAAATCAACTTGTTTAGATGGTCCAAATATTGGGCCTCCATCATCAGGCTTTGTTTGTCCCTGGGGTCTGGGGATATCCGTTCCGGATACAACAATTGAACTGCTGCGACCGTGGTAACCTACCGGCATATGAGTCCAGTTTGGCAACAAGGCCTTATCCGGATCTCTGAACATAATGCCTACATTTCTTGCATGTTCCTTGCTCGAATAGAAATCCGTATAATCGCCTATGTCAACAGGCATTTTCATTTCCACCTGCTGGATAGGATAAATCACCTGTGACATTTGGGCGTCATCATGCCTGAGAAGATTACTGTTGTAGTCAAAAACTTCAGAAATCCTGTCTCTTATTTTCCTCATTACTGGTTTCCCCAGTGCTATAAAATCATTCAATTTACAACTGCGAAATGCCAGCATGTCTTTATATCCCATACCCATCTCATCGAAATAACCAAATTCTGACATAGCAGAAAGATCTATGGCATAATCACCTATACGGGTGGCCACGCGGGAAGAAAGCCCGGATGGCTTAATTATTCCAAATGGAATATTCTGAATTGGAAAATCGCTGTCATTTTTAACCTTTAGCCAACTCTTAAGCTCTGGATTGTTCGCTTTAATCATATTTCTCTTTATAATGTTCCTCTTCTGGATTGTTCAAGTTCTATCGCTTCAAATAATGCTTTAAAATTGCCTTTACCGAATGATTTTGCTCCTTTCCTCTGAATGATCTCATAAAAAACTGTGGGTCGATCTTCTACTGGTTTTGTAAACAGCTGTAGTAAATAACCCTCCTCATCCCTGTCAATAAGTATTCTTAAATCTCTTAATACGCTTATATCTTCTTCTATACTTCCTACCCGGTCAAGAACAGTATCATAATAGGAATCAGGAACGTGCAAAAACTCGACACCTCTTCTTCTCAATTCTTTGATGGTGTTCATGATGTTGTCAGTGGCCATGGCAATATGCTGCACACCTGCCCCCTGGTAGAAATCAATATATTCTTCTATCTGGGATTTTCTTTTTCCCTTGGCAGGTTCATTAATGGGAAATTTAATGCGACCGTTTCCATTGGACATGACTTTGCTCATAAGAGCAGTGTATTCAGTAGAAATATCCTTATCATCAAATGATATAATTTGCTCGAAGCCCATTACCTGTGAATAGAAATCAACCCAGGTATTCATTTCGCCCCAACCTACATTGCCTACCATGTGGTCAATATATTTTAATCCTACCTCAGGGGTGCTATAATCTGATTCCCATTTCTCAAAACCTGGAAGGAATGGTCCTTTGTAATTCTTCCTTTCCACGAAAATGTGTACTGTTTCTCCATAGGTATGAATTCCTGCAAAAACGACCTCTCCGTGTTCATCTTTTTCAACCCTGGGCTCAAAATAGGATTTGGCACCCCGCTTGATCGTTTCCCGGTATGATTGTCGTGCATCCTGCACCCACAAAGCGATTTCTTTAACTCCATCCCCATGAAGCTTTACATGATCGCTGATAGGGGAGTCAGGGATTAGTGAAGTGGTGAAAATGAGTTTTATTTTGTCCTGGGCCAGTACATAAGATGTTTTTTCTTGATCCCCGGTTTCTAACCCCCTGTAAGCATAAGGCTGAAAACCAAAAGCTGTTTGATAATAATAGGCAGCCTGTTTTGCATTTCCAACATAAAATTCCACATAATCCGTACCGTCTATCGGCAAAAAATCTTTCTTTTCTTCACTCATTATCATAATTTAATTATCTAACCAACTTTTATAATATTCTTTGTCCTCTATCTCCAGGGCTTCTTTTGTAATTTTCAATGCTCTGAAGGTATCCACCATGACCGCCAGTTCATTTGTTTCTTTTTCACCAATGCTCTTTTCCACAGCTCCCGGATGAGGACCATGAGGAATTCCAATGGGATGAAGAGTTATTTGTCCTTGTTCTATATGTTTTCTGCTCATAAAATTACCTGCAACATAATAAAGCACTTCATCTGAATCCACATTCGAATGGTTGTAAGGGGCAGGAATCGATTCGGGATGATAATCATACATCCTGGGCACAAACGCACAAGTTACATATCCATTGGCTACAAATGTCTGATGAACAGGAGGAGGTTGATGAAGCCGTCCGGTGATGGGTTCAAAATCATGTATCGAAAGGGCAAACGGAAAATGGTAACCATCCCATCCCACTACATCGAATGGATGAGATTCAAAATGATATGGATAGATCATATCATCTTTTTTAATTTTAACCAGGAAATCTCCCTTTTCATCATGGGTTTCCAAATGATCTGGTTTCCTTATATCCCTTTCGCAATAAGGTGCATGCTCGAGTAATTGGCCCGAATTAGTAGTATATCTTTTGGGGAATCTAAAAGGAGAGAAGGATTCAATAATAAATAAGCGATTATTCTTTTGGGCAAATTCCAGCTGGTAAATAATTCCCCTGGGAATGATGAGATGATCTCCCTCTTTGAACTTTAGATGTCCGTACATGCTTTTCAAAACACCCTGTCCCTGGTGAACAAATATCATTTCATGTGCGGATGAATTCTTGAAAAAATAAGTTGTCATGGATTTTTCCGGTGCTGCTAAAAGGATATAGAGATCGTTATTGACCAGAACAGGAATCCTGCTTTCCAGGTAGTCTTCAACAGCTTTCTGTTTAAATCCCTGGAAACTTCTGTGTTGCATGTTTTTCTCCAGGGCGATGTGAGGCGCCACATCAATAGCCTCATCTATTGAAACCACCTGTGTAGGTGGATTAATATGATATGTTAATGAGTAGGTATCCGAAAAACCTTCGGTAGAAACCAATTGCTCTGAATACAAACTTCCGTCTTCTTTTCTGAATTGAGTATGTCGTTTTGGTGGGATCTTACCGAGGGTATGGTAATGTGGCATATTATAAGTTTTAATTTAGACTGAGTTAAATCATAATTTATTAGAAACTACAAATTTAGAAAATTTTTAAGTTTAATTTTGCAGTCATTACTGGGATAATTAAAAGCTTTTTATGTCTTCGATATGAGTACTTTATCACTACTTCTGCCTTATAATCTGGGATCGCTTGAAATCAAAAACCGGGTGGTTATGGCTCCTCTTACCAGGAGACGGGCTGGAACCCAGGATGAGCCCCTGCCTATGCATGTCAACTATTATCAGCAACGATCCGGAGCTGGATTGATCATTACTGAAGCCAGCCAGATTTCTCCCTTTGGAAAGGGATATCCCAATACTCCGGGAATTTATAGTGAAACTCAAATCAATGCCTGGCGAAAAATTTGTCACGCTGTTCATGCCAAAGGAGGGAAAATCTTTTTGCAATTATGGCATGTGGGAAGATACTCACATCCTGATTTATTACCAGGTGGGAGCCTGCCGGTGGCACCATCACCGTTAAAAGTTAGTGGATGGATCAATGTGGGAGCTGAGAAGAAAGAGACCGTAGTTCCAAAAGAATTAAGCAAAGATGAAATTAAAAGTATCCTGAAAGATTATCAAATCGCATCTGAAAATGCATTGAAGGCCGGTTTTGATGGTGTTGAAATTCATGGAGCCAATGGGTATCTGATCGATCAATTTTTACAGGACGGGAGCAATCACAGGAGCGATGAATACGGGGGCCACATTGAAAACCGATCCAGGTTTCTTTTTGAAGTGATAGGGACCATCTGTGATATTTGGGAAAGTGGAAGAGTCGGATTGCGGTTGTCACCCAGTGGAACAAAAATGGATATGTCAGATTCCAATTCAATAAAGCATTTCTCCTATATTATCAATCAGCTTAATAACTACAATCTTGCTTACCTGCACTTATTGGAACCCTGGTTTGATGTGTCACATTTAGCAAATTATGCCAATCATGTCGCTGTATATTATCGGCCATTTTATAAAGGAACTCTGATCGCCAGTGGAGGATTAAATAAGGATACAGCTACTGAATTAATTGATAATGGTATGGCTGATCTGGTCGCCTTTGGAAAAGCTTTTATTTCTAATCCAGATTTAGTCAGGCGATTTGAACTGAATGCTCCTTTGAATGATTGGGATGTGGATACCTTTTACGGCGGTGATGAAAGAGGGTTTACTGATTATCCTTTTCTGAAAACCTAGTTCCTTGGAAGCCTTTTGTGGATAATTACCCATTTTACCTTACTGATTTACTTGCATCTAGACAGTTTATTAACATGTTAACAACTGAACTGTATTTATGTTCAAATGTTGTCGCTAAATTCATACTTAAAAATTTGGAGGGAATTAGAGCAAAATGTACTTTTGAGTTATCAAGTTTGAGAATAAAAACTGGATGACCGATCAGGGATTAAGCTTTGAAAAATTAGCAATAATTTGGATACTTAATCAGGGCTCATGACAGCGGCTTGCAAAAGACGATGTGTAGGGTCAGCGATTGAAGCCAGGGTTGACAAGTTCAATGTTCGTAAGAACAGGGAGGGAATCAACCGAACCTGTGCTGAACACCGCAAGGTTGAAGTCAGGTGAATCGGAAGTTACAAATGATACGGGTGAAGTTTGTAAAAACGGATGCTGTTGAAATTTGGGCTTATAAGTTTACGGTTCGCTTGCGAAGCGTAAAGCAGGTCAACCTGGAGATTCAGGGATCTGGAAGCTGAAACTGTAGTAGGTAGATGAACAAGGATCTTAACTTAATGATTGAAGCAGCAATGCTTTAATTTGAGAGTCTGCGTCAGAAGGGTGAAATGGAGAACAATATGTTGTAAAGGCATTTAGTTGCCAGATCAGACTTGCGTATCAGGGTTCTGCCCTGTGTTAAAAAGTTAGTTTCAAGCTCTACTTGAGACTTTGAAAATACTACGGTAGATTCAAAGTAGAATGGGAGGTAGTCGAACAGATTGCTTCCCATTCGCCTTTTGTAAGCTGAGTTCGGGATACTAAAAAAAAT
>JADHTG010000022.1 GCA_016776505.1 Bacteroidota bacterium | reverse complement strand
CCGGGTAATCAGGTGTACTGAAATAAATATAATCCTGAGGATAATCAACTAAAGCTGATCATTAAAAAAATGTAAAGCCTGCGGTACATATTCGTCCTTAGACTCCATGCTTTTTGCCGGGCTACAGTCTAAGGACAGGATTTGGGTGTATAATATATCAGTCATTAGACTCCATGCTTTTTGAACAGCTACAGTCTAATGACAGTGATTGGGAGGGCACGGACAGCATGTCTGCGCCGCGTGCGAATAAGTAATCGAAAGCTATGAAGTCCCGAGGGTTTGGAGTACTTAATTTTTCTTGTTAAAATTCAAATTCATAAGGCATTTGCATATAAATACCTCCACTCATATTCCGGATTTCCTTCGCTTTTTTATAGAGGGTGTAATCCTGCCCCAAACTTTTCTTCACTGCTCTTTCGCTATACATCTTCATGCTTAAAAACGGAATATTTTTGAAAGGAGAGGATTTTTTGGGAAGCTCTTTGATCCTGTAATTTTCCAGTCCAGCCATGTTGGCTGCCACATCAATGGCATCATACAGATTGCCTATCCGGTCAACCAGTCCATTTTCAACGGCATCCACACCTGACCAAATACGACCCCTGGCCAGGGAATCCACCTTTTCAGCATCCATCACACGACCTTCTGCCACACGGTATTTAAAATCATTATATACTTCGTTTACATAAGATTGTACGATCTGCTGCTCCTCTGGAGTGATCGGACGATTCGGGTTCATCAGATCAGCATGCTCTCCCGTTTTCACACGGTCAAAATTAATGCCCAGTTTATCATTCCAGAACTTTTGCAGGTTCATATGCAATCCAAAAACACCAATTGATCCTGTGAGTGTATTTGGTTCAGCCAGGATACTATCAGCCGGACAGGCGATATAATAACCTCCCGATGCAGCTAAAGCTCCCATGGAAACCACCAGCGGTTTTGCTTCCGCAGCAAGTTTTACCTCTCTCCATATCAAATCAGAAGGCAGGGCATTTCCCCCGGGAGAATTTATCCGCAAAACAATGGCTTTAATGTTTTCATCCTTCCTGGCTTTCCTGATTGTTTTAGTCAGGCCATCTGAACCGATTGTTTTTGCATCCCCTTTTCCAAATCCAATGGATCCGACTGCATAAATAATGGCAATTTTATCACGTGTGTATTCCTTATTTTTTTCTTTCTTGCTTTCCTCCGAACCATAGTAATTCTTAAGTTTGACCAAATTTAACTTATCCTTTTTCATCATCTCCTTTAAAGCATCATAAACCTGGTCAATGTACATGAGATCATCCACCATCTTGTATTTGATTGCATCCTCTCCTGTTTTTATCAAAATAGAATCCGCGACAATTTTCAATTCAGCCTCATCCAAATCCCTGCTTTTGGCAATATGCTGAATCATCCGGTCGTAAATTGGAAAAAGAAAAGCTTCGGTTTGCTGACGATCAAAATCACTCATTTTATCATTTATGAGCATCTCACCAGCACTTTTATAGTCGCCTGCTCGAATTAATGTTGGCTGCATTTCAAGTTTGTCGAACATTCCTTTCAGATAGATCATCTCTGCATTTAATCCGTGAAAAAGGAATTCACCCTCGGGCGATAAAATGATTTTGTCAGCAACAGATGCCAGGTAGTATGCTTTTTGAGTTATAAAATCACTGTAATTCCAAATAAACTTTCCACTTGATTTAAAATCTTCAAGTGCAAGACGAATATCACCCACACTGGTTGAAGCGCCATTTATAATGGATAAATTCAATAAAATTCCGCTTATTTTGGGATCATCCTTCGCTTTCAGTATTTTATCAGTGATATCCTTTAACTCCACAGCCAGCTGTTCATCTTCGAAAAATTCAAGTTCAGCAAAAGGGAAGTCCTCAGTGCGATCCACTATTTGACTTTTGAGGTCAATTAATAAAATACTTCCATCTTTTAAAACAACCTCCTTGTCTGATTTACCAAACATATCCCCTGCATAATGGGATATGGTTCCAAAAACAATTGCCAATGCTATGATAACGATCAGGATATAGGCAAAAATAAACCCGACCATACTTGCAAATACATATTTGAAAAAACCTTTCATCTTATTGATTTTATTTGAATAAAAGTGTATCCCTCAAAGTTAAAATAAATGTGGCTATGGATATGAAATTATTAAAAAAAGAAAGCTGACCTGGGCCAGCTTCACATAAAAAAAACATATGTACTAATTGAATAATAACGCAATGCCAACAGTAAAAGGATACAATACCGGACCCTTATTTTTTTCAAATAATTCCGACAAGGCATAGTTGGCATAAATGGCCATGTCCTTTCCATAACCAATCCGTGCTGTCAGCCCATAACGAAATGGATTTAGGCTATAATCGCCTTTTTCCTTGATCTTCTTTTTTTCATTGTTATCTATATAAACCACTTTTGTTTTTGAACCGAGTTTGTATCCCAGCAACAAACCACCTGAAATATGCACTGATTTTTCCGGACAGGAACCGGTATTAATCTCCAATAATATGGGAAGTGTAAGAAAGCTGGTGGTCAGTTTGGTTTTTGAATAGGAGTTAATCGTGTCAACGTATCCACTCAATGAAGTATTATTATCTATTAAACGGGTGTCCTGATCAAATCTATAATCTGCAAAATCAAAACCCAAACCGGACACGAGTTGTACAAACTCTCCTATGATGGGAATGTCCTTTTCAAAAAGATTGAGTTCAACTCCGATTGATTTTGCATAATTCAACTCGAGAAACACATAATCGGTTGGAATATCAAACTGGTTTGAGCTATTCATATACCCATTGACTCCCAATCCAAAACCTGCCCATGGTTTGTATTCGTCACACTTTTCCTCTGCACATTTTTTATGTTCATCATCATCTTCAGTGATGTTCAGATTATAACCTCCAATCTTAACAATAACAGTATCCTTGCCTGAACCGGTAAGCACATCTTTTTTCCCTTTCCCCTTAAAAACTGCAGTACCCGTTACCCGTATATTATCCACTTTAGGATCTCCATAGAAGCTTAGTTCGGCAGCACCAGAGATATCACCTGAAATTTCTTCACTCACACTGACAGCAGCTTCTCCTGCCCCGCTAATATTAAGAACAAGCCTTCGGATTTGCAATTCTTTGGCATTGAGCTCTGCAGCACCAGTGATATGCAGAAAAAATGAATCTGCAAGGCCGGCCAGATTTATTTCCGATGCACCATCAATTTTTGTATTCAATGAATTTACATTCAACTGCAGGTCAATTTCTGATGTTCCTGAAGATATAAGATCAAAATGATCCCCATAGATGGTGTTGGTTGAGCTCACTTCTGCAATATCTTTTACTTCCAGGTAATCCAGCTCTTTAAACATGACATAAACTTCTCCATCAAAACCAGGCTGGGCTGATAATACCAAATATTCATCCTTCATTTCCGTAGTCAGTCTTTCACCCTGGTTGGAATTCTCATATGTTATTGCGCATTCATCTCCTTGAGTAAGAATGACTTCTATATCCATTCCTTCTATAATCAATTTAGTAAAAGGGATGCTTTCCCTCGCCATGTCCTGCACTATTTCATCTTCAACCAAATTGCTGTCACCTGTTTGACCAAAGCTAAAAAAGGATATGGTGATGAGACTTAGCAGGAGTACTATTTTTTTCATTTTTTTAGTTTTAATGTTTTATTGTTCATATGACGAGCATGAAACTTACTTTGTTACAATTAAGGTCTGTTTCTTTTCAGGGGAGCGGAAAATCCCAGGCGAGGACTATTAAAGGCCAGGGCAATCACTTCCCCATTTTCATTGTATTCTTTATCTAAGCGCACGTCTCTGTTGAACAGATTTCCAATTCTCCTCAAACCAGCATCAGCTAAATCCCATACACTTAATTTTCTATTTGTAGCTATGGAGTCTTCTTCATTCAATGCTCTGATTCTGAATTGATTCGAAACGTATTTAGCAATAGGAATTGAATTATTTGCAGGTATGTCTAAAGCTGGACTGCTTGTTTTTTCAATCCTGAGTTTATTTGTCATGATCGCGGCTTTTTCCCCTTTCATTTCATGAATATCTTGTGCTGCAATCTGAATTTGATCATGGGAATTTTGCTGAATTTCATTCTTTTGACTGCTTTCCCCATCAGCTGTATGAACTGTTTTTGCGCTTGTATTTATTGAAGCTAAATGAACCATATTCAAATCATTTTGATGACTGATCGATCTGGTTTCAATATTCAATTCAGAGTTAAATGTCCATTTTAACCTTTGCGGCTTTGCTTCCTTATCAGAATAATGGATGCTGGCAAATGATTTGGAATTCAATAAATTATTTTGCACCAGATTAATATTCACCATGATCACCAGCACCAACAGTATGGCAGCAATAGAGACTACTAATGAATAGGATTTATTCAGAACAGGGAGGCTATAAATTAGTCCTTTTTTCAATTTGATTTTATCCGGAAAAACAACACTGACATCAGGCTGGAGTTTTGATTGAAGGTAATAGCTGTATTCTTCCTCCGTTTTATTATCACTGTTTATCAATACATTGAATTTCTTTTGCTGCTCAAAATTTAAATCACCTTCCAGATTTGCAAGCATGAAATCATCAAGCGATGTGAAATCTTCAGGTATCAAATCTTTTAATTCCTTTTTAAGTTGATCTTTATTTTCAAAAACAATTAAACTATCAACAGGAACAGTCTCCAGGTTTTCCAATTCCTGTTTGAGATCAGGATTAGAGGCAAGAAAAGATTCGACTTCCACCCTTTGGGCATCAGTCAGCTTGTTATCGATGTAATCGATTAACCAGACTTCATAATTTTTCCTGTTAATTTTTTCTTCCATGATTAAATTAAATAATCAATACTTTTTAATTTATTTTTCAAAAATACTCGTGCACGATAAATGTACACCTTCACCTGGCTGTCATTCAATCCGGTTATTTCCGCTATGTCTTGATATGAATACCCTTCATAATCTCTGAGTAAAATAACCGATTTCTGAATTTCAGGCAGTTTATCTATTGCACTGTTCAATATTTCTTTCACATCAGTATATTGCTTTGAATGAATCATTTCACCCTGATCAATTTGATCAAAATCAACTATGCGCTTATCTCTTCGAATCATATCAATCATGGTGCGATAGGCTGTTGTAAATAAATATGATTTCACTTTTTCACCTGATACCTCTTCCACCTTGTTCCAAAGTTTTATAAATGTTTCCTGTACAATATCTTTAGCCTTATCCTCATCCTTTATGTTTTTAAGAATAAACCGGTAAATATTATCGGAATAATTATCTACACTTTCGTTGTATTCAGTTAAGGTCATTTTTACAGCAAAAATTCACTTCTAAGACGCCAGTCTTGCATTAAATGTTACAGGAAATTTAAAATTTTTATATGAAACTGATTCTGAGCATAATTATTCAACTGAGCGGGATAGATCTCTTTCTTTTATGCTTTCCCGTTTATCGTACAGTTTTTTACCCTTGGCCAGAGCAATTTCAAGTTTTGCGAGACCTCGTTGACTTAAAAACAAGCGTACAGCAATAATCGAGAATCCCTTTTCTTTCACTTTGATATGCAGCTTTCTCAGTTCTTTCCTGTTCAGAAGAAGTTTCCTGGGTCTGTTAGGCTCATGATTGAAGATATTGCCGTGACTATATTCAGCTATATTCATATTTTTCACAAACAGTTCTTCATTTTCAAAAGCACAATATGATTCTGCCAAACTCACTTTTCCCTGCCTGATTGATTTTATTTCTGTTCCGTTCAGCTGAATTCCCGCTACATATGTGTCAAATAGAATATATTCGAAACGAGCCTTTTTATTTTTAATGTTAATTTTATCCATATGATTGACTTACAAAGGTAGAAACAACATTTTCAATTAAAACACGTTTTAATAATATCTGTTTTAACTTTGTTAACTGTTCACCAGGAATCATATGAAAAGGAAAAGAATTCATAGAAAAATCATTACCATAACGCTGTTATTGGGATTTATTTTAGTTCTTTCTTCTTGCCGAAGAGACCTCTGTCCCTGTAATGCAATGAAAATTGTCAAAACGATTAATTCATCCATATGAGCAATTGTTTTTAACGATTATTTTTTAGGTACTATTTTTGAAATTAAATGGAAGTGAAAAAAATTATAATTATACTGCTAACATTCGTGGCTATCGTTATTTTGAATGCTTGTCATCAGGACATGTGTCCTATGGGTTCAGAAAACCCTATTGACATTGCGAGCAATGAATAAATTTTCCATACAATTGAATTCAATGAGATCAGCATTTGCAATTATATTGTTATTTGTTTTTGTAAATCCATTCGCAAAAGCGCAGAATAGGGAAATCAATGAATTCACTACTTTGCGATACGACAATACTATTAGTTTTGGACCGCTTGTTCACACCAGGGGGCTGGGCTTGAACTTTCAATACCTGAAATCCATAAAAGTCAACAGCCATTTACTATTCAGCCTGGACATCGTTAATCTGAAGCACGCCAAAGAAACAAAAGTGGTCAATCTCATTTATGATGATGCAAAACGATATGTTTACGGAAAAATAAATACTGCATTTCCATTAAAACCCGGAATTGGCAGTCAGTTTATAATTGCAGATAAGGAAAACGTTTCAGGTATTCGATTAAGTGGCAGTTTTGTTATTGGATCTGTCATCACCCTGTTAAAACCTGAATTTTTAAAGATCATTTATTATGACCAGATAAGTGGAAAGCCTTATGCCATTGACGAAAGATACGATCCAAACAATTCGCATCATGCCAATCAGACCAATATATATGGTGGCACATCCTTTTTTACCGGCTTTAATGAGTTGGCTGCAACTATTGGATTATTTGGTAAAGCCTGGCTGACTTTTGAATGGAATGATGACGAGGACAGTTACCAGGCACTGGAAACCGGTCTTATGATTGATGCCTATCCCGAAGCATTGCCTTTAATGGCCATGATTGACAACCGTTTTATTTTTACTAACCTTTTTGTTAATTTCTCATTAGGAAAGCGCTGGTAATATTGGCAGCCCATGTCAAACAGGATATCCCATCCGGAATTGCGGATTAACACAACAGGTAAAATGACCCAAAATTTCGAATTACGAAAGAGAAAAAAACCTTCCTGGATGAAGGTTCAACTACCAAATGGGAAAACTTACATACAGCTTAAAAAACTTGTTGAGCAAAATAATTTAGCCACCATTTGCCAGAGTGGAAATTGTCCGAACATGGGTGAATGCTGGAATGCAGGTACTGCTACTTTTATGATTTTAGGCATCAATTGCAGCAGGAATTGTACATTTTGTGATGTTAAACCGGGGAAGCCACTGCCTCCCGATCCTCTGGAACCAGCCAGGGTAGCTCAAGCCATCAAACTCATGGGATTAAAGCATAGTGTGATCACATCCGTGACACGTGATGACCTGGAAGACCATGGAGCTGAATTCTGGGCAGAAACAATCCGGGAGATCAAAATTCAAAATCCGGGAACGACCATGGAAGTGCTGATCCCTGATATGAAAGATGACCTAAAGGCTCTTCAAAAAATAGTAAATGAAAAACCCGAAATCATCTCCCACAATATGGAAACCATTAAAAGATTATATAAAGAGGTCAGGCCACAAGCGAACTATAATCGAAGTTTAAGACAAATAAAAGCAACGAAGGAAGCTGGAGGCAGAACGAAATCCGGTTTAATGCTTGGATTGGGAGAAACCGGTACCGAAGTAATTGAATTGCTGCATCATCTGAAAAAAAATCAATGCGATATAGTGACCATTGGACAGTATCTTCCTCCTTCTTCATCTCATTATCCCCTGTCCGAATTTATTCATCCTGATAAGTTTCAGTACTTCAAAGAATATGGAATAAAGATAGGTTTTGAAAAAGTGGAATCCTCCCCTTTAGTACGCTCTTCCTACCACTCTGAACAACAAATCTGAATTCCTCATCTAGATAACAGCATGATTAATAAGTATATCGACTGCTTTACTAATTGTTGGTTGATATGTTCAGCTTTAGGGTTTATTTTTACATAGTATTTTTATATTTGTTTAAAACTGAATATGGATTTAATATCCAGTTTTGAACTTTTATCAAATTGTCTAATTCGGTAGGATAAAAGGTATATAATAGTATCTTTGTTCTTCAATAAATTTAATGAATTTATAAAGTATTCTTATGAAAAAGAAAAGTTTACTTCTTACAGCTTTAGTTGTTTTTGCACTCGTTTCACTTTTTAGTTTTTATAAATACCAGGAAAATCAAATTGAATTTGATAATCTCGACATAACTTTTAAAGGAAAACAAGCCAGGGCTTTTAAGGATGCAGCAGCTTATTACAATATGATCAAAGCCGATCCTTCAACAGGAAAAATTGATCCTGAGCTGGTTTCCCAGGCACATGCCCAGGCAGATAAACTCTCTGCATACAGGGCAGACCCATTGCTTGACTGGGTAAGCAGAGGACCGGATAATGTGGGAGGTCGTATTCGCGGTTTTGTAGTTGATAATGAAAATCCAAATATTTTATATGCCAGTGGTGTTTCAGGAGGTGTTTATAAATCAGTAAATGCCGGACAAAATTGGACCCGTAAAACCTACGATGCCTCAGCTGGAGGACTTATTGTCTCCTGTATGACCCAGGCCACGGACGGTACTATTTATTTTGGAACAGGTGAAGGTTATTTCAATGCCATGAGTGGCCCGAATGGGAATTTAACCTCAGGAAGCCGTGGTGGAGGTGTTTACAAGTCCTCAGACAGGGGAGAAAACTGGGAGCTTGTTTCATCAACTGATCCATTAAAATCAGGGAATTCCAAATGGTTAAATGTTCAATCTATCAAAGTTGATCCTACAAACAATAATTTAATATATGCAGCTACTTATTCGGGATTAATGAAATCTACCGATGCAGCTGACACATGGACCCGTTTAACGATGCCGGGTGGATCAACGGCCCATATTTATATTGATATTGCCATGTCAAATGACGGAAAGACTGTTTTCGCTGCCTCATATGCTTCCGGTTTATGTAAATTACACCGTTCAATAAATGGAGCTAATTTTGTCCAGGTTGCATCTTCGGTCATGGAGATATCCAGGTCGACCCGTTTAACATTGGCTATTGCCGAATCAAATCAAAATGTGATTTATGTAGCCTCTGCTTCTAACGGGACTTCTCCATATCCCGGAACACATTCATTTGGAGGATTATATAAATCAGCAGACAATGGCGATACCTGGACACAGGTTGTTGCAGGCCATAGTGAAGCAGAACCATTTGGCAGATCAGGAAGCTACCAGGGGCAATATGATAACTGCGTTGCTGTTGATCCTACGGATGAAAACAGGGCTTTTGTTGGTGGGGTTGATTTTTATTCATTTTATAATAATCAATGGTACCAGGCTGCCAGTCTGGAAGAATATACAGATGGCCAGGGCTTGTATAAAAATCCTTTATATATCCATGCAGACAAGCACAACATTATATTTGACAGTAAGTCATCTCCAATGAAAATGTATGTGGTAACGGATGGTGGAGTTTATGTATCTGACAATTTTGTTGGAAATAAATATCCAAGTTTTAAGGGAATCAATCTGTATTTAACTACCACCCAATTTTATGGTCTGGCTGCACATCCCAGGGGAGATATTGTGGGTGGAACACAGGATCAGAATACGATGCGTATTGAATACGATGGATTGACAGGAAATAGTGCAAAAGATATTCTCGGTGGAGATGGATTCTATGCTGAAATATCACGTTATGATCCTGATATTTATTTCTATGAGTCACAGGGAGGCAGATGCTACCGATCAAAAAGCAGGGGAAATTCAAGAGAAGGTTTCACTATTAATTCAGATGACGGTTCTTATCTGTTCGATGTTGCATACTATTTTAATACCCCATTCAGGTTATGGGAAGATATGGAATGGCAGACCTTTATGGATACAAATGGAGTGGAATATGATTCTCTGGTTCATATTTCAAAATTCTTCTTCGCTGCAAGCCAGGGAATTTGGATGACTGAGCAGGCAGTTGACTTTAATGCGGATTCTGTTAAATGGTTTCGTATCTCGAATGGCATCAATACTCAAACAGTTTCGATGGAATATTCTTCAGACGGAGATGTTTTGTTTGTTGGTACCAGGACCTGGAATACAGGTAGACTTTATCGTATTTCCGGACTTAAGGATAAAAAGTTATGGTTTGATGCAAGCGGGAACTTTGATCCTGATGATTTTGGAATTAAAACTGAACTGCTGGCTACCTGGGCAAATCGGTCAACTTGTGGCATTGGTGTTTCACCCAGTGACAACAATACGGTTGCTGTCGCTTTGGGCAATTATGTACATGGGAATGATCATGTGTACATAAGCCATAATGCACTGGATTCAGTCCATTTGGTGAATTTTACGTCTATTCATGGAAATCTTCCTTCTATGCCCGTTTTTGATGTTGCATTTAATTCCCAGTCAGCAAGCCAGGATACTATCATTATTGCGTCTGAATTAGGTGTTTATGCGTCAACAAATGGTGGGGCAAGCTGGACTGAAGAAAACACAGGTATGGACAGGGCACCTGCTTTTATGATCCGCCAGTATAAAAAACATCCATGGAGTGAAGGATATACTTTCTTTGTAGGTTCTCATGGTATGGGAATTTTTGAAACAAATTCATTATGGAGTAGCAGCATGATTGAAAGGAAGCCCTATTTAAGGGAAAAACTATCTATTTTCCCCAACCCGGTGAATGATCAGATGAATATCAAATTTATTCTCAATGATGCCAAAGATTTAACTGGTGAGATTTTCAATATGAATGGAAGCATTGTTAAAAAGTTTACCTTCGGAAATGCAACATTTGGAGAAAATGTGTTCCAGGTAAATACAAGCGGATTAAAACGAGGAACCTATCTCATCAGGCTTAGAGGGGAAGGAAGCGAACTGATCGGAAGATTCCTGGTCGTTGATTAATATTTAAAAATAAAGAAAGAAAAGCCAGTCTTATGCCTGGCTTTTTTTTTGATTTCAATTAGCCTAACAGGAGATTACATCCCCTGATATCCGAGTTATCTGTTCTGCCACTCACGCCAAACTCATTATCGGATATTTTTTTTCCAAGATCCCCGCTAGCTATGAATGCACAGGAATCCACATTCGCCAGATCAATTATGTTGAGGCAGCCATTTTCTCCCGTTTCCAAAATAGATAATGGATCCCTCTGATCTCTAATGAACACCCGCATCCAGGGAGGGCATCTAAAAGCCCCTCCTCCTTTAGAATAAGCCTGGGATAATAATTCTGTCATGCCGTATTCTGAATGAATATTTTTGACAGATAACCGGGCGCATAGGAACTCATGCATTTCTTCCCTGGTAATTTCTTTATGCCTGCCCTTCATTCCGCCTGTTTCCATTACAATGTTACTACCCAGATTTGAAGGGTAATTTTCGGAAAATTCCATCAAAGCAAAACTGACCCCAAATAAAATGAATTTTTTATTTTTTGCGAGTAAATTTTGAATTGTTTTATCCAGTTCTTCAAAATTATCGAGGAAAAATCCGCTTTCCGGATTATCCGATAACTTAATCATTTCTTCAACCATATAGATCAGAGAAGAACCAGTCCTTTCCATGTAGGATGGCAACAAAGCCAGCATCACATGATCTGCTAAATCACCATAAAAATAATTGAAAATTCGAATACAGTTTCGTTTATACAGCTGAAGATCTGAGATATAATGCTTTGATGGAATAGAATTAGTAGTCCTGCTGCTTGTAAAAACTTTTTCAGTTGGATCTGAACCACACTTTATCCTGTGATGTTTGAAAAGTTCAGCAGGTAAAAAAGGAATTTGCTTTAAAGAATTGATGTGCTGTAGGTTAAGGCCTAATAATTGCACATATTTGCGATAGGTTGAATTAGATGAAACCTGGTATTGAAAGAGCTCCAAAGCAAGCTGTTCAAAATTTTCAGGATTCGCTAAAAAAAACTTATTTTTAAAGCTGTTTTTAAAATTCATTAGATTCGCAAAGAATGTTCAAAATTAAGATTTCACTTATTATTTCTGTACTCCTCGCGATTATATTATTCATTAATTGCACAAAAGATCCTGAGTTCAGTATAATTCCTGAAATACAATTTGTCGAATACATTCAATATAAAAATGATTTTGGGAAAGACACTGCACTAAAGATCATCATAAGTTATACGGATGGTGATGGAGATCTTGGACTTGAGCAAAATGACACTTTTCCACCATTTAATTCAGGCAGTTTGTACCATTCGTGCATGTATATTTATTATTATGAATTTGTTGATAGTCAGTTTGTTGAAGTAAGACCTGAAATTGGCGGAATACCAGTTGGAGATACCATTCGTTTTCCATATAGATTCAGAAATCTTACACCTGACACACCCAATAAGACCATCAAAGGAGAAATTGAATGGCATACCAATTTAATCCAACCTCAAAAAAATAATTATATCAAGTTTAAGATATTTATCTTTGACAGGAAACTACACAAAAGCAATGAAGTAGAAACACCGGTAATCTTCTATAATTACTAAAATGAACAGAACACAAATCATTGAGGAAATCCGCAGAAAAAAATCTTTCTTATGCATTGGCTTAGATACTGACATGGATAAAATCCCCGAACATTTGAAATCTTTTCAGGATCCCATTTTCGAGTTCAATAAAGCTGTTATTGATGCTACCAATGAGTTTGCTGTGGCCTACAAGCTGAATCTTGCTTTTTATGAGCGACATGGGGTGAATGGCTTGAAGAGTCTCGAGAAAACCGTCAACTATATTCCGGAAGGTATTTTTAAGATCGCGGATGCTAAAAGAGGAGATATTGGAAATACATCAAAACAATATGCAAAAACATTCTTCGAAACCTATGCTTTTGATGCCATTACGCTATCCCCTTATATGGGAAGTGATTCAATTGGTCCTTTCCTGGAATTTAAGGATAAGTGGGTGATCATATTGGCCCTTACTTCTAACCAGGGTTCCAAAGACTTCCAGATGCTGAAAACGGGTGATGATTATTTATATGAACAGGTTTTTAAAACCAGCTCAAAGTGGGGAAATACGGGAAATATCATGTATGTTGTGGGCGCCACTCACCCGGAGGCATTTTCAGGAATCAGAAAAATAATTCCACAGCATTTCATTTTAATTCCAGGAGTTGGGGCACAGGGAGGTACGGTCAGGGACATTGCTAGATATGCATTAAACGATGAGACTGGAGTTTTGGTGAATGTTTCAAGAGGAGTTATTTTTCCGGGTAATGACGAGGATTTTCCGATTAATATCAAAGATTCTGCATTGAAGTACCAGCAGCAAATGGCTGAATTTATAAATTAATAACGATTTATTACTTTCTCTTTAAATCACATATATGAAAGAAGAACTACTCCATTTTATTTGGAAATATCAGTTATTCAAGTCGACCGATTTGAAAACTAATGAAGGGGAATCAATTCAGATAATCCACCAGGGCCTTTTGAATCAGGATGCAGGACCAGATTTTAGCCAGGCAAAGGTTAAAATCGGAGAGACTGTTTGGGCAGGAAATATCGAACTTCACGTGAATTCTTCTGATTGGTTCAAGCACAAGCATCATGCAGATCCTGCCTACCAGAATGTCATACTACATGTCGTTTATGAAATTGATTCTGATAGGATACATGATCTGCATTGTCCAACGCTATCACTTTCAGAATTCATGAACATGAATTTGATTAATTATCACCAGTATTTAATGCAAAACAGGCAATGGATTCCCTGTTTATCCCAGCTTCACCAAGTGGATCCCTTAAGCAAATTAACATGGCAAAACAGGCTGCTGGTCATACGCTTCGAGAGGAAATATGCTCAAATACAGCTTAGCCTGGCGGCAAATGAATCGGATTGGCAACAATCCTTCTATGAACATTTAGCCAAATCATTTGGATACAAGGTGAATGCTGATGCTTTTGAAAATCTTGCAACTCGTACTCCTTTCAAACTATTTTCATGGCATAAGAATAATCTGCTTCAAATTGAAGCTTTATTGTTCGGACAATCAGGCTTGTTGCCGACCATAGCAAAAGACAGCTATACTCAAACATTAGTAAAAGAGTATGAATTCTTAAAATCGAAGTATGGCTTAACTCCTCTTTCAAAAACCACCTGGAAGTTTGCCCGTATGCGACCTTCAAACTTCCCAACTATCCGAATATCGCAACTGGCCTATTTATTATCGAAATCTTCCTCTTTATTTTCTAAAATAACAGAGATCACGCAGCTAAGTGAACTATATCATTTATTTCAAACAGAAGCTTCCTATTATTGGGCTGAGCATTATCAATTCGATCAGGTTTCAAACCAGAAGAGAAGAAAAAAACTGGGAGTCTCATCCATTCATATTTTACTGATCAATTCAGTTATCCCTTTCCTGTTTGCTTTTGGAAAAGAGAAACAACTGGAGCATCTTGTAGAACGTTCAATAGACTTTATTGAGACATTGAAAGCTGAGAACAATGCAATTACAAATAGAATGCATGAAATTGGGTTTGAGAATAAAAATGCAGCACATTCCCAGGCCTTAATTGAACTATATACCCACTATTGTAAAAATAAAAAATGCCTGGAATGTAATATGGGTACATCCTTACTGAGAAAGCAAACACTAAACTGATATTAGAAAACCCAATCCTGCTCATTGTCTGTATTGCTGGCTTAGCAGCAAGGGTAGCGCGAACTTATTCGCAAAACAAAACTTAAATCAGTCCATATCAATCTTAAAAACCAGGCCCTGTTTGTAGTAAAGGAAAATGTTAATCCGTAGTCCACACTGCACGAGGACTTTGCGACAGACGGATAGAGAGGTGATTATTTTATTTCAAAGATGATTTATCCTTTTATCCTTCCAGATAAGCTTTATATCCTATCTTTTTTAGTTTTTCGGAGCGTGCCACTATTTTCTTTTCCTGGTCTTTTTTAAACTGAATCATCTTGTTCATTATTGCAGCATCGCTGGTTCCTAAGATTTGAATTGCAAGTAATCCTGCATTCCTTGCTCCATCAATGCCCACAGTTGCAACAGGAACACCCGGAGGCATCATGACTGTTGAATAAAGAGAATCTTTACCTTGCAACTTTCCCCCTGCAATAGGAACCCCAATCACTGGCAGAGGAGTATGCGCTGCTACAGAACCAGCCAGATGAGCCGCCATTCCTGCAGCAGCAATAATTACTTTAATGCCATCCTGATGAGCTTTTTGAGAGAATTCAATTGCCTGGTGAGGTGTACGGTGAGCCGAAATCACATCCATGTAATATGGAACTTCAAACTCCTCCATCACTTTTGCTGAGTCCTGCATTACTTTCAGGTCGGAATCAGATCCCATGATAATTGCAACTTGTGCTTTTTCCATTTCTTCTATTTGATCAATATTTTTGAATTATATACTAAACCATTTACATTATCCACTATCCGTAGCAGGTAAAATCCATCGGTAATCGTTGAGATATCTACCTGTCTATTATTATTTATTTTTGAAACAAGGACTTCTTTCCCGCTTACATCGAATAAATACAGGGTGCAATCTATTGTTCCCAGGCCAGTAATATTTATCAATTGATCTGCAGGATTAGGATAAAAGCGGAGAGTCAGATTCTTCTCTTCTTGAATAGAAACAGGTCGTTCGAGTTTATCAGCAATAACAGGTCGGATCATGAGTGCTCCTTTAGCAGATGAATTGCTCCACATATTATTGGCATAATAAGTTATATTAGGATTAGCTTGTGTAGGGCTTGAATCGCCGATTAATTGATAATAATTCATATCCAGTCCAACATTCATAAAAAACTCGCTGTTTTGCTCCCAGCCAATATAAAACTCCTGATCTACTCCAACACCTGTATCAAAGTAAAAAAGAACGTATCCGTTGCCATTTACATAATCCAAACCGGGCACTCGCATAGGGAAGCTGACGGGTTTTTCTTTGTAATCACCCTCATTCCAAACCAGGATATTGAAGGCTGCATTAGCTATGATTTCTTCTGACTGATTGAAAAAGATATAAACACCTCTTAAAGAATCTCCCGCAGGTATTGGATCTGGTATTTTAAATTTATAAGCTACCATTCCGTAATTTCCGGGGTATATACCATAACCCAATTCGGGAACACCATCATCATAAGCATAATAATTATAAAATTCCTGGAGATCGGCCACATCATCATTAATCTTACGATCATCAATTAATTTACTGCTTAATTTGATTTTTAACTGAACGCTGTCCTTCACTGTTATTTTGTTCAATTGGATACTATCTCTTAAATTAAAAACCAATGGGAGCGTTGTGTCCAGGTCATAAATCGTTTTGTCATCAGCACCGGTCAGGATGATATCTCCATCAGCTAAATCAGTCACCTCACAGCGCCCAATAAGGTTAAGAGGGGTTTGGTTTAATTTACGGGCATTTATTACGAGTTCATTTTTCAATAAGGACTTATTTCCATCAAAATGATTGTAAGGCATTGAAATAAAATCATTCAATAAACTGATTGGTTTTTCAAACACGGTCATATCTTTATAATAGATATCATCCCATGTCCTGCCTTTATTCAGGTAAACATAATCGAGGTGCCAGAGATCCATGTTACCAGCCAGGTTGCCATAATTGACAAATCGAAACTGAAATCCATCGTGGTAAAAGTTTGCCACCGTGTCGATTATTTGTGAGCTATCTATTTGAAATTGTCTGACAGGCAAAATCACCTGCTGGAATAATTCCACTGAAGAACCAGCTACACTCCATATCCAAATCCATTTCTCTTTTTCCCAATTGCTTCCATTCCAAAAACTGTCTGCTTTAAATTCCAAAACCAGGGAATCATATGTTTCCGGTTCATCACCAAGGCCTGCCGGCTGGTAGAAGAAACTTAAATAGAGAGAATCATTCTGCAAATTATATTTTGATAAATCGATCGGAACTGATGTCAGCTTATCCGCTCTTTTACCTTTTGAATTAACAACTCCCGGGTTGTATGGTATTCCCAATGAATCCAATCCATCAAAACTAGCCGTATTTACACTGACAGGTCTGAAAGCCTGACTACTATTTATGAATACGTTATTATCAATCCAGAGCGAGTCCTTTGGATATGGGCTATCCCCAGAAAAATCATCCCAAAAAGGATATTCGTCTAAATCAAAAGTATCCTCTTCAGCTCGAAATATTTTAAATGGGATTTTATTTTGCTGAAGTATGGTATTTGAAATCAGGGGTTTAATGAGTTCCTGTGCATGAGAATCAGCCAGTGCAAACAGGATTGAAATAAGAACTAATAATAGTTTTTTATGAATTTTCATTACGAATTATTGCATCTTTAAAATGGAGCTATCCTGCTCGTTAAAAGTGGAACTCTCTATATTCATTTTCTTGAAATTATCAGCATGAGTAATCCAGATATCAACCGATTCACCCATAGGTATTTTAACGCTGGAAGCAACAGGATATTGCTTATAAATAATGGCTTCAAGCGTATCCGTGATAGTTTCATCCGGAATGATTGCACCTATGTTTAATTTAGAAGCAGGCAGGGCAAAATACACTTCATCCAATGATAATCCTATCAAACGGGGAACATGTGTTTTACCAGAAGTACCTCCATCACCCAATATAAGATCCACCTTTGATCCTTTACTTATCAATGCACCCACCGGTAATATTCGCCCATCTTTTTTCACTTTTAAAACAGCATTTAAAGCAATATCAGGTTCATATTCCAGATCCCCTACTTTTAATCCATAACTTTTCAATTTCCGGATTGCATTATCAAGGGGAACGTCAATGAGATTTGGTAATTTTACTTTAGGGGGATTGTCCGAGCTGATAATCAGGTATGTTTTTCGATTCCTTTTTACTTTAGATAGTGCTTTAGGATCCTGTTCTACAACACTAAAGAAAGGAACATCAGGAACATAAACTGAGTCATAAACCTCATAGCGCAGGTCCTTCTCCTTACATATCTGACTGACTTCCTCAATGCTGTATCCAGTAAAATCAGGCAAGGTCAGAGACTCTCCATGATGTGTAAATTTCTTAAGGAAAATCAGACCTGAAGCAAGCAGGATACTAACAGCCACGATAAGAATAAACACATTCAGAATAAAAATCTTACTGAATAAAAAGCGAAAAAATCTCACTAAGATATTTTTAATTAGTTCAAGGTTTTTTGATGTGGGCAAAGTTAGTTAACTAATTGCTTTTAGATTTAGCAGATTTATAAATTTTTAGTAAATTTGATAAGGGTCCTTACGAATGTGCCCTTTTTCAAACCTCAGCTCAAATGGACAATTCAAATATTCAAAAATTGCACGAAGATCACCTGAACTGGTTGTCTGAAATCAAGTTTTATATTTCGGAAATTGACTTCTTGAAAAAGTTGTTAAAGGCTGACAAGTCCAAATTAAAGAACCCTGGGGATAACAAAACTGTAAAATATATTAATCACCTGGAACATAATATTCGCTTTCTGAAAGAAATTAAAGAAACTATTGACACCCACGAGATGTTTATGAAAGACTCCTATCCAAGAGGGGAATACGATGAGGAAGATGAATCTGATTTTTCCGATCAACAGGAATTTGTGAATCATGAAAAAACCAAAAAACACATGAAAGAATTCAGAAAGAGATATAATAAACTGAAAATAAAGATTTTCAAAATCAGTGAAGCTTCAAATTTATAAAATGATCAATATCTTTCACTTTTGTGAATAAATAGTAAAATAAGGCTAAGAAAAGACTGATCAGAAAATTAACAAGTAGTTTTAAGGCTTTACTGGTTCTTATATTGTTCCACCTCCTTGTTTTTAAAAACAAGCTTTACTCCAGCTTCTTTAAACATGGCCTCAGATTCTCCTCCTGCATGGTATTTTTTTTCACAGACGACACGTGTTATACCGCAATTAATGATGAGCATTGCACAAGTTCTGCAAGGAGTCATTTTACAATAAATGGTGGAATCACTTATGGCTATTCCTAATTTAGCTGCCTGGGTTATTGCATTTTGTTCGGCATGCACTGTCCTGACACAATGCTGTGTGATGCTTTCGTCTTCATGTACTACTTTTTTCATTTGGTGTCCCACATCGTCGCAGTGAGCTAAACCCATAGGTGAACCCACATAACCTGTCACTAAAATTTGTTTATTCCTTGCGATCACACAACCACTTCGTCCCCTGTCACATGTTGCCCTGCTGGCAACAGTTTGTGCAATGCCTAAAAAATAATCATCCCATGAAGGACGAATGTAATTATCCTTTTTTTTCATTATAAATTTGCTTTATTATCTTTTTAATTTGCAAATAAAACTCTTCCAGGCCGCCATCATTTATAAAGTGAAAATCAGCCTGTGAAATACAGGCTGCAATATTCTGTTTATTCGGATCATTTGAAGTCATTTCTCTTTGTTCATTGCTGACAAATTCCTCAAAAGAAATATGATCGGTTTCCGACTTGCGTTGATATATTCGTTCATATCTTAATCCTGGATCCGCATCCACAGCGAATAAATAAAAATTCTTTTTGGTTCGAAGCAATTCCACTTCACCAGCTGTTCTAATACTTTCAATAACGCAATTCGCTTCGCTCTTCGCCGCTTGTTCATATAATTGTTCAATGATATAAGCAGGAGAATGTTTTGCCCTTAATTCATTGGCAACCATAACCATATTGTCACGGTTAACAGTTAATCTCCTATTTACAATTGCTTTCGACAGAAAGTTCCTGACGGAAAAGTGCAGGAAATCCAGCTCTTTTACCAAGTAGTCAACTATAGTTCCTTTCCCGGCTCCTATTGTCCCTGTAATTCCGATAATAATCATGTTGACTTAGGAATGTTTGGATATTATGTACAAAGATATACATTCGTACACTGAGGTTAATCCACAATTTATTAATTTATAAACATGCTCATTAACATGCAATTATTTCACAGACATTAATTCTAATCAACTATTTTTGAAATAAAAAAAACAAATACAATGAATTCAAAAACCATTAAAGCCATTTTATTTACTTTGGTCATAATCTATACCGGACAAGCTTATGCTCAAAATAAACTTTCGCCATATTATCTGGTTGGCAATCAGAAAGGAACGATCTCAACTGTATCTGATCAGGTTGAAAAAGCACTTCAGTCCCAAGACTTTACAATTTATGGGAAATATAATCCTGGAGGAAATCCTCACTTTTATGTTATCGCATTCAGTAGAAAAGATTTATACAATATAGCCATTAATATAAAAGACGGAGGATTATTGGGAGCTATCCTGAAGGCAAGTTTGATTGAAAAAAATGGAATGGTTGAGGTAAGCCTGTTAAATCCAGATTATTTGTTTCATGCTTATTTCAGAGACAAAATAACGGCTTATGAAAGTAAACTTAAGGTCGTAACAAGAGATGTTAAAACAGCTCTTAAATCTATTGGTTCTGATTTTACACCCTTCGGAGGAACAAAAAGTACAACAGATTTACATCATTATCATTATATGGTCGGCATGCCCTATTTTACTGATCCAGTGGAATTAGCAACATTTAAATCTTTTGATGAAGGTTTATCAATCATCAAAGCCAATTTGCAAAAAAATGCAGGGAATACGGAAAAAGTTTATTCACTGACATTCCCAAATCAACAAATCGCTGTGTTTGGTATTGCATTAAATGATAAAAATAAAGGCGAAGCACATTTCCTCCCCATAATTGGTGAAAAACATATCGCAGCAATGCCTTATGAAATAATTCTGCAAAGGAATAAAGCCACTATGTTACATGGAAGATACAGGTTTGCCTTGCATTGGCCAGAATTAACCATGGGTACTTTTACTAAAATCATGTCGACACCCGGAGATGTTGAAGACGCTTTTAAGAAAGTCGTTGGAAAGTAGTTTCTTATAAACAATCTGTGTGTTAATTCCTTATCCATTCAGTCAAACTCCCATTAATTTTGGGAACATTAATGAATGGTCCCATGAAGAAACTGGTTGGAATAATATATGGTGGAAAATCGACAGAACATGAAATTTCAATTATGTCTGCCACCAATGTATTTAAGAATATTAATAAGGATTTATTTGATATTTTCCTGGTATACATAAGTAAAGGAGGTGGATGGTATCTTTCTTCAGAAAAGGAACTCCTGAAATCAAGCATTCATTTTGATGATTTAAAACTTTTGTCTTTAAAGCTGAAGGAAGGGATATTCCAATTTTACCGTGGGGATGATGCCATTAAGCCAGATGTCATTTTTCCGGTATTGCATGGTCCAAATGGTGAAGATGGGAGTGTTCAGGGTTTGTTTGAAGTGGCAGGAATTCCCTACGTTGGATCGGGTATTGCCGGCAGTGCCATTGCCATGGATAAGGAAATTGCGAAACGATTACTAATAGAAGCAGGCATTCCTGTTGCCAATTATTATTCTCTTCAGAAATGGCAGGATGAATTCGACCTGCGTCCGATCATAGACCGACTTGGTTTTCCTATGGTAGTGAAACCATGCTCTGCAGGATCTTCCGTTGGAATAAGCAAGGCAAATACTGACGAGGAATTAATTGATGCCATTGAGTTGGCATTTGAATTCGATCAAAAAATATTGCTTGAAGAATATATTGAAGGAAGAGAAATTGAAGTGGCAGTCCTGGGAAATCATAATCCAAGCAGTTCGCCACCCGGAGAAATTATCAGTGCTTTTTATGACTATAAGGAAAAATACTCCAAAGAAAGTAAAACCCAGCTGGATGCTCCTGCCACATTAGACCCACATTTAGCAGAAAAAGCCAAGGAATTGGCAATTGATGCGTTTTTAGCCTTAAGTTGTCAGGGAATGAGTCGTGTGGATTTCTTCCTGACCAAAGAGGGTTTTATCCTCAATGAAATTAATACCATCCCTGGATTCACCAACATCAGCATGTATCCAAAACTTTTTGAAATTGCCGGAATTTCACAAACCGATTTAATCTCTCAATTGATACAATTTGCTATTGAAAGAGGGGAAGAGAAATCCCGTCTGAAAACATTTTATCAAGCATAAGAATCCACTGAAAGTATATTCTCCTTAATGACATCACTGAATTAGGAAAGTATCTACAGCATTTCGTTTAAGGAGCCAGGCGATCAATCAGCCATTCATTCTTTTTATTCAGCGCGTAACTGAAACGATCATGTAATCTGAAGGGTCCACCCTGCCAAAATTCATAATAGTGAGGAAAAACAACCAATCCTCCCCAATGCGATGGTCTGGTAATCTGAAGGTTATTCAATTTTTTTTCGACTTCAGCAAATCTCTCCACCAATGCTTTTCTGCTTTCAATGACCTCGCTTTGGGGACTGGCCCATGCTGCTATCTGGCTTTCCCTGGGACGGCTGGCAAAATATTCATCTGATTCTTTGTCAGGCAATTTTTTAACCATTCCCTTCACCCGCACCTGTCTCTCCAAAACAGGCCAGAAGAAATTAAGTGCAACCTGGTCCCTGCCTATTATTTCCTTACTCTTCAAACTGTTGTAATTGGTATAAAAAATAAAACCTCTTTCATCCAATCCTCTGAGCAAAACGATTCGGGAGGAGGGTTCATTCTTCTTATTCACAGTCGACAATGTCATCGCATTGGGCTCGCTAATTCCTTTTTTTATTGCTTCGTTCAACCAATTGGCAAACATGGCCATTGGATTTTTATTTATATTCTCATCAGATAGCGATCCTGAATTAAAATCCCTTCTTATGTTAGATAGTTCATCCTTCATAGTGCAAAACTACAAACGTATAAGATTAAAATGCGAAGTCCCTGAATTTATTTGAAACGATCTGAAAACCAGAAATTGCCGCCTATTCAAAAGCTATTTTATTGAAATAAAATACATAGCGTTTTTTCTTGCTCGCCTTCCTGCCTTTCCCTTTGCCTGTGGATTTAATTTTCTGAGTTCCATATGCAATAAAGTAATTGTCATACCAAAAGTCCATGGAACTGTTCCAATTGCCCTTTACCTTATCATTATCATAATTGGTCTCAATTTTTGTCTGTGTTTTTCCTTCCAGCACCTTATTTCCCCGGATTATTTTTGAACTAATATATCCATCATAATTGTATACCAGGATGATATCCTGATCATCAAACATGACCTTTATTCGTTCTTTTAGATTATAGGTGAGGATATTATAAATGCGGAATGAATTATCCCAGAGCAATTCACCCTCCTCGTTGAAAGCAGCAATCAGCGAATGCGTATATCGCCATCCTATAAATACCTCGTAACAAGTCGTTTGGGGTGTTCCATTGATGTAGGAAGTATGACAACGTGTTTCATATTCAGCATAATAAGCTTCTGCGATCATGATATATTCATTATCCTTTTGAATAATATCATGCACTAATAAATTATAGTTCAATTCCAGTTCCTTCCCTTTCCGCCTGGCCCTGGCCAGTTTTCTATTTGTCTTTTTTTGCTGTTTCGAACTCATGTATTTATCGAAATTCTTTAAGTCTGCAAAATTGTAGTAGTTAATGTATTTAACTCTATCCCCTTTTAATTTGCCAAAATAGAATCCATTGGCAGTTGCAAACAAAGAGTTCTTTTTGTCCAAATTATGATAAACACCAATGAATACAGTTTCTTTTTTATTAATAGGCGTGAGCTGTGCTGTTAACAACTGCTTATCATGTTCCTGTGAATTCAAAGTGATGGTATTCACCATTTTCCCCAGCCCATCGTATTGATCAATAAATATTTGGGGATTGTTTTTATCCATATGTCCAATAAGAACATTGGTCAGATCGTCCAGATACGCATCAGCACTCATGACAGCGGACATACCCTTTAAAGTATAAGGATGCAGTGTAATTCGTTCCTTATTCAAATCAAAAGTAGCTAATGCTGCTTTTTTTGGAAAGATAGTCATGCCTGTTAAAAGCCGCAACCAGATTCCACAATAAGATTCAAAGCAAGTTTGAGCAAAATTATGAACAGTCTGTCCCCCGATAAATGCAATCCCATTATTTACATTAAAAACGTCAATATCAATATTCATGGGTGTGCGCACCGTATATTGATTTATTCTCCCCTCTTTATAATCCAGTTCGATCACCGTGCAATCTTTATCTTTTTTCAGGTAACCGGAAACGTATGTAAAAAACAAATACAAGCGGGTATTGTTCTCATCGTACTGATATCCATAATAATCCATCCTGGAATCGATGAGCATTTCCTTGACCCAGACTTCCTCAAATTCTGTATCATATTTTACAAAATACCAGATTCTATCATCCGACTTTGTATTTTCACCTTCATAAAATAACATGACACCTTCTTTACCAACAGGCATGGCATAAATCTCATCCAGGTAATTATCGAGCTCAATTTCAACCCGTAAAGGACTTTCCTGGGCTAGACAGGAAAAAAATGTAATAATAGTCGAAGCAATTAGAATTAGTTTTTTCATGATTAATCTTCAATATTTACTGGTAATCGTTTTCTTATTCAATTCATCGCTAAAACAAATTTTAAATGAATTAATCTCAGGACTAAAATAATCAAAAGGATTTTTCATACCAACTAATTAACGATCCTATTCATGATGTTGAATTAAAAGTACTGGCACATCTTTGTTTTACGGAATAAATTTTGCCGGGAATGGTGTCATTTAAATTAGTTTTTTCCTTTTACATATTTTACTATATTCGCTTACTTTCAGGCTTGGCATAAAAGCCTTCAACA
Source organism: Bacteroidota bacterium (assembly GCA_016776505.1). Taxonomy (GTDB): domain Bacteria; phylum Bacteroidota; class Bacteroidia; order CAILMK01; family JAAYUY01; genus JABINZ01. The sequence continues at coordinate 16,934 of JADHTG010000022.1, read as the reverse complement.
CTTTAATTAGCACTAATAAAATAAGATGACTCAATTCAAACAATATATATTTGCACTACTACTGTGTAGTTTCACTTTTTACAGCGGTGCTCAATCAGTTAATCTGACACCGGGTAAAGAGATGTCACGTTATTATGATCATTCAAACATACCTGCTTATCATAAATTATCAGGCTTCTCTGTCATTCCTGAAGATCAGTTCACCAGCTGGATTCAAAATAAATATCAATTAAATTCTGCATTCCGTTTTCAGCTTGTAAAAACCGAAAAGGATCCATTGGGTTTAAGTTATCATAAATTCATACAGAGTTATCAGAATACCCCTATTGAGTTTAGCAGCTATTCTACCCTGTCTCGTGATGGTCGCATTCTATCCATGCATGGTCTTGCATTTGACCGGGTAAAAATCAGTAATAGCATATTACTGACTGAAAATGAGGCACTTGATTATGCATTGAATCTAATTGAAGCCAATCAGTATATGTGGGAAGTTCCGGAAGAAGAAGCATTGCTGAAAGAATTCACCGATGATCCTGATGCAACTTACTTTCCCCATGCTGAGCTGGTTCTCATCAATCCTGAAAGTAATTTTAAATCGAATCATCTCCGTTATGCCTGGAAGTTTAATATTTATGCGCAGGAACCTGCTTCAAGAGCGTGGTATTATATAGATGCTCAAACGGGAACTGTTTTATTGGTGAATTCCATTATGCATCATACGGATGTGCCGGCTACAGCAGTGACAAAATTTAGCGGGACAAAACAGATTATAACAGATAGCACAGGACCCTCCGCTTACCGTTTAAGAGAAAGCACAAGAGGAAACGGCATCGAAACTTACAATATGCAGAAAGGGACAAATTATGGTAACGCTGTTGATTTTGTAGATTCGGATAACTATTGGAATAATGTAAATGCCGATAAAGATGAAATTGCAACAGATGCACATTGGGGAAGTGAAATGACCTATGATTATTATTTGCTTAAACATGGCAGAAACAGCATTGATAACAATGGTTTTAAATTAAGAAGTTATGTGCATTACAGTACGAATTTTGCAAATGCCTCATGGAATGGCCAGTGGATGACTTATGGAGATGGGAACAGCACGATCGAACCTTTTGTTTCAGTTGATATTATTGGGCATGAAATATCGCATGGGCTAACCTCTTATACAGCAGATTTAATCTATGCTCTTGAATCCGGTGCATTAAATGAGGGATTCAGTGATATTTTTGGGAATATGATAGAACGCTATGCCAAACCCACCGCTTACAGCTGGGAACTGGGAGAAGATATTGGATATGTGCTTCGGGATATGTCTAATCCAAATAGCAAAGGAGACCCTGATACTTACGAAGGCCTGTACTGGATAGATACTAAAAGTTGCGTCCCCAATGCAGGTAATGATAATTGCGGAGTTCATACGAATAGCTCGGTCTTTAATTACTGGTTTTATTTGCTGGTAGAAGGTGGTAGTGGAATCAACGATCATAATAATTCCTATAGTGTGAGCTCAATAGGAGTTGACAAGGCTTCAGAAATTGCTTATAGAAGCCTTACCATCTATCTCTCTTCCTCATCCGACTATATTGATGCCCGGTTTTACACTGCCCGCGCTGCCGCAGATTTATATGGTGAATGTTCTGCAGAAGTAGAGGCCGTTTTAGACGCCTGGTATGCCGTTGGCGTTGGAGGTATTAAAAGAAGTGTGGACTTTGAAGCTACCAAAACGAGTAGCTGTATCTATCCCTTTACAGTAGATTTTAGAAATTTATCAGATGCTTTTGCTTCTTTTGTATGGGATTTTGGGGATGGAGATACAAGTACTTCCTATGATGCAACTCATGTTTACTCCAGTACGGGAGTATTTGATGTAAAACTGGTGGCACAAAGCGTTTGCGGTAATGATTCTGTCATTAAAAATGCATATATTGTGATTGACACGACCATGCCCTGCATTTTCACCATGCCACTCACAGGATCTCAAACGATTGATTTATGCAAAGGCAAACTCTATGATGATGGAGGAACCAACAACTACAGCGGTAACCTGGATGTTTCATTTACCATTGCGCCAGTCGGGGCAGCTACCATAACACTGGATTTCATATCTTTTGCTTTTGAAGGAGAATGTGATTGCGATTGGCTTTATATTTATGATGGGGAGGATGTCAACAGTACTCTGATCGGGAAATATTCCGGGTTCAATTTACCTGAAGGAGGACAGATTGAATCCACGGGTGGAGCTATCACCATACGCCAGTATACAGATCCGCTTCAAACCTATTCCGGTTTTGAGTTAGATTGGTTCTGTTCTGATCCAAACTCACCCCCGCTAGTCGATTTCAAAGTTTCAGTACCTAATTCTTGTGATGGTAAAGCTTTCTTTAAATCGGTTACTGCCAATGGACCTACATCCTGGATCTGGGATTTTGGAGATGGAACTACATCCAATTTAGAAAACCCCATGCATGAATACCAGGAAAGCGGTACTTATTCCATTAAACTTTGGGCTTCAAATGGGATCGGTAGTGATTCATTGATAAAAACTGATGTTGTGGTTATTGACAGGCCCGTATACCCCACTTCTTCTGATTTTGAATCCTGTGGGGAAACTGAGGTAACTCTGATTGCGAATGGAAGTGGAAAGATCATTTGGTTTGATGACTTCCAATCCACTATGCCAATACATACAGGAGACAGCCTGAATTTAGGAACTATCTCTGAATCAGCTACTTATTATGCCATAAATGATTTTAGTAAAGACCCTAAACACGTAGGGCCCATCAATAACAGCATTGGAACCGGACGATATTTCACTGGAGACCAGGCACTCATTTTTGATGTATTTAAACCTGCGATCCTGAAAAGTGTAAAAGTTTTTGCCAATGGAGAAGCAATTCGTTCCATTATATTAAAAGATGAAAACGGATCAATCTTGAGTTTATTAACGGATACGATTCCAGATGGTGAAAGCCGTGTCGATCTGAATTTTGAACTTCCGGTTGGAACAAATTTCAGGTTGGGATCAACCACCGGTTCAAATTTGTACAGAAACAACAGCGGACCCACATACCCTTACGTTCTTGACAGTATATTAGCCATTACAGGAAGTACTGCAAGTCAGCCGGGTTATTATTATTTTTATTATGACTGGGAAGTAACTGAACCATCTTGTTACAGTGGAAAAAAAGCTGTGAATGTATGGATAGATGACAATCCCCAGGCTAATTTTTCGCATGCAAAATTTCAGAAAACTGTTCAATTCACGAACACTTCAATTTTTGGCAGAAATAACTATTGGGACTTTGGGGATGGAACAACATCCACTAAAACCAACCCAGTACATACCTATAGTTCGAATGGTTCTTATATTGTAAAACTCAGGATTGCAAACAGTTGTGGACCAGATTCGGTAAGTAAAACAATAGCAGTAAATTCGTCCATAGAAGATTTTGCTGATCTTCCGGGTCTGAACATTTACCCAAACCCTGCGGATCATTGGATTCAAATGGAAATTAGTTCCATTAATAAAGACCATTATTTCGTAGACATTTTTTCACCATTAGGTCATTCCATTTATCACCAGGTTTTTTCAAATACAAATTACATTCTTGAACAGATTGATTTATCCAAATATAGCAGGGGAATTTATTTTGTTCAATTGAAAAGTACTAAAGGAATAATAAGCAAACGTATAATTATTAAATAATAAAATATTTCACAATAGATGAAATCTTTTACTAAAACCTACTATTTCAACTCGAAAATTGAGAACTTATTCAAAGCGCTCACTGATCATGATATTTTTGAAGAATGGAGCGGAAGCATGGCGGAAATAAATCCGGTTGAAGGAGGAAGGTTTTCCATGTGGGATGATACCATTAATGGACGATATGTTATCGTAAATAAAAACAAGATTATCCAGGAATGGAAAGAAGAAACCTGGGAGAAATTTTCCTTCGTTACCATCAATTTACGGGAAGTTGCCGGACATACAGAGTTGGTTCTTACCCATGAAAAAATTCCACCTACCTCATTCATCACCATCAGGGAGAGTTGGGATGAACAATTTTTAGGCCCGCTGAAGGAATATGTGGAAGAAGAAACGGATTGAACAGAGCTTGAAAAGAGCTTGCGTCAAGTTCCATGAAAAATAAAACAGAACTTTTTAGAAGAGTTAATTAAAGCCTTTTTCCTTTTTCAGGCTTTCATAGGCTTCACTCACTTTCTGAAATTTTTCCTTAGCTGCTTTTTGGAATTCTTCCCCTAAATGTGCTACTTTGTCAGGATGAAATTTGACTGCCATTTTTCTATAGGCTTTTTTAATCTCTGCAGCAGTTGCTGTTTCATTTATTTCAAGAATTTTATATGCACTGTCTAATTTCTTGAAAAACATAGCCTGAACAGAATCAAAATCAATTTGATTAATGCCTAAATCCTTGCCGATTTGAAATATGACATTTCTCTCCTTCTGATCAACCCACAAGTCCGCTTTAGCAATTCCAAACAAATAATGCAACAGCTGTACACGGGAAGAATAATCCATATATAACCTGATTTGGGTGCAAACTTCTTGAGTGCTGAATTCCTTGATCAATATTTTTCTCAGGGACTGCATATACTCCAGGGTTCTTTCTTCTCCAAATTGCTGTTTAAAAAATGACTTCACATAATCCAATTCAGATTTGAGAATTCTCCCATCTGCTTTCATTACCGCTGCCGATAACACAAGCAATGAAGCTGCAAAATCACCTGATTGAGTTCTTTTAACGCTTGTACTATCTTGCTGAATCTTCAGATTATCTACTGCACTACCTAAGGCAAATCCGATTAAACCACCTATGACTCCTCCTAGAGCCCAACCAATGCCTCCTCCTATCCATTTTACATATTTCGCCATTTTTATTTTTGTTTTATATTTGATATTTCTTTCCCTGACATGATTTATTGTTAGTCAAAAATCAGGCAATTCAGCAAATAATAAAAGAATATGACAGATATTCACCATAAACAGAATAAAAGATTCATTATTGATGCACATTCTGATTACGCTATTCATCTATATAATGAATACATCAGGGGTAAAAACAACATACTTTTCGAAGAGCATCTGCCGGCTTTGAATATTGCAGGAGTGAAGTTTGAAACCATTATGTGCGGTGGTGATTTTGATCTTGGAGAAACTGATTGTTCTGATCCAATTAATGTGAGCAGGACATTTCAAATTCTTAAGGAGGGGATTAGTTCCCGGCCTGAGGATTTTTATTTAGTATCAAATTCATCTCAATTAGCGGATGATGATCAAAGAATTGGATTTATCCCGGGTATAGAAGGTTTAAGAGCTTTGCAAGCTGATATACATCATTTGGATGAATTCTTTGATGCGGGTATAAGGAATTTCATCATTACGCATAATGAAGAAAATGAGTTTGCTTGCGGCTGTGGAGAAAAAACGGATAGCGGCTTATCAAAAAAAGGGAAAGATCTTGTAAAAAAAATGAACAACTACCACTTGATTCTAGATTTGGCACACATCTCTGAAAAGAGTTTTTTTCAGGTGATTGATCTATTTGACCAACCTGTAACCGTTTCTCATTCAAATGTGAAAAAACTATCAAATCACTACAGGAATTTAACAGATGAACAAATCAAACTCATTGCCGCAAAAAAAGGAGTAATTGGCATTAATTTCCTTGGGCTGTTTGTCGATCTGGAAATCCAAAAAGTGAATGTGGATCGCTTAATTGACCACATATTATACATTGCTGATTTAGTGGGTATTGAGCATGTTGGGCTGGGCCCTGATTACGCTGATTATTATTTTGCGGATATTAAAAAATGGGCAGTCGAAAACAATCATCCTTTGGAAATGATCAGGTATGTTCCCGGACTTGAAAAAATATCTGTTTTACCAGCTTTGTTTGATGCCATGCTTGTAAGGGATTTTAATGAGCAGGAAATTGACCTGGTCGCCGGAGAGAATTATTTAGGATTTTATAAAAGAGTGCTTTGAAAAAAACACATAAGCTGGAAATTATTGTATTGAACCTGTTTCAATTGATTAATTCAATTAATGACAATAATCCTTCATCACATCTGGAGCCTTGTCGTCTCCTTTTTCCACTGCAATTTCCAGCCATCGGCAAGCTTCATCCCAGTCATTCATGAGCAGGTAATTTACCCCTTTATTCAAATAAGCCTTGGATAAATCGGGATACCATCGGATGGCCGTGTTGAAATCTTCCAAAGCATATTCATATTCCTTGGTTTTACTAAAGGCTATCCCTCTCTGGTTCAATGCATTGTAATAAGAAGGATCTAATTTGATGGCCGATGTCAAATCGTTGATGGATGCAGGATAATCATTCATATAATAATAAGCCAATCCCCTGTTATAATAAATTTCAGCATGGCTATCATTGTAAAGCAATGCCAGGTTGAAATGGCTGATCGCCTTCTCAAAATCACCTGTACTCCCCTTTTCTATTCCTTGATCCAGGTAATATTGTGACAGACTTTCATAGCTGAAATTGAAAATGGAATCACCAAATTTAACCTGGATATGCGTTCCTACATCAGAAATCTCCATTTGGTTTGAATCTGGTATTTGAGCCACACAAGGAAAAGTAAATACAGTCAGAAGGGTGAATAGGATAAAATTTTTCATGGACTTTTAGCTATTAATACCAATTAGTCAACTTAGGTAAATAGATTTTGCAATTAAATGTGAAAGTGAACACCTGAACAAGTAAATGCGTATTATAGTCTCACAGCGACTCTAAACAATGGGATGACCAGTATTAATCAAATCCTTTAGCCATAAAGTATTTATTTTCCCCAACCATCTCTAAACACAAATTCTTTCTGAGATTTCCTGGTCCGTTCTGCTTTTTCCATCTCCTGGAACTTTTCCGGTAAATTTTCCAATTTACCCGCATAACCCATGGCAATTGCAGTTACAGGCTCAAATCGTTCAGGAATTGAAAAAGTGCTTATCAGCTTGTCTTTATCAAAACCTCCCATTTGGTGAACAAACACATCTTCTGCCATTGCCTGCATGCTCAAATGAGCTGCTGCCTGACCGGTATCATACAAATATACATGATTGGTCTTATTCGTTTTCCTGGAGATTTTATCTGCTACCATGACTACTAATACAGGAGCAAGTCTGGCCCAAATCTGGTTAAATTCAAGCAGGGAACTAAATATTTTATCATATACATCATTCAGGCCTTTAACACCAACAAGGATGTGCCAGGGTTGATCATTAAGGGATGAAGGTGCCCATCGGGCTGCTTCAAAAATACGATCCAGTTTGTCTTCCTCGATCATTCGATCTTCAAAAGTACGTGGACTGTATCTTCGGTTAAGCACAGGGTGTATATCAAAATCTGTTTTCGCAGGTTTTTTCATTTTTTCTATTCATTAAAATAAACTCGTTTCACCCTTTGCGAAATACCTGCCAAAATCTCATAAGGTATGGTTTGACAATTTTCTGCCATTTGAGTAACGCTTAACTCTTCGTCAAAAAGGATCACCTCCTCACCTACTTCTGCGTCTAATCCTGTAATATCAATCATGCACATATCCATACAAATGTTACCGACCGTGTGTACCAGCTTTTCTTTTACTTTAACAACTCCTTTCCCGTTCCCTAAAAGCCTGGGAAATCCATCCGCATAACCCACTCCAATAGTTGCTATGGTGGCTTCTTTATTTAATTTTCCCTGACGGTTATAACCGACAGTATCGCTCCTGGAGATTTTCTTTATTTGCGATATGGTAGTTTTAAAAGTGCTCACATTCAGCAATTGTTTATCCATTTTCCTGCTGAAATCAATTCCATAAAGACCAATGCCCAGGCGGACCATATCAAACTGAGCTTCCGGAAAATGAACCACACCGGCACTGTTGAGCAGGTGCTTTAAAAAAGGTTCAGTTAATTTTTTCGATAAATAGTTACACATTTGATTGAATTTTTCAATCTGCTGTTTTGTGAAATCAACTTCAGCCAGATCGTCAGCAGAAGCTAAATGTGAAAAGACTGATGTCACCTTCAAAAATGAATTCTCAGCCAATAGTTTAAGCAATTCAGGTAAATCATCCATTGTAAAACCCAGTCGATGCATCCCGGTATCTACTTTAATGTGGATCTTAATTACTTCAGGAATCTTCATTAATTTGCAGGATGTTATCAAATCATGAAGGGATTTCATACTATAGATCTCAGGTTCTAATCGATGCGATATTATCTGATCGAAACTCTGTCCTTCGGGATTCATGACTAAAATGGGCAATTCAATTCCGGATCTTCTAAGCTCCACTCCTTCATCAGCGTAGGCAACAGCTAAATAATCCACTTGATGATACTGCAAAATATTAGCTATTTCGAAACTCCCGGATCCATAAGAAAAGGCCTTTACCATGACCATTATCCTGGTTTCAGGTTTCAGGTAAGAGCGGTACACATTTAAATTAAAAATAATGTTACTCAGGTTAACTTCCAGGCAGGTCTGATGCACTTTTTTCTGAAGTATATGAGTTATTTTCTCGAATTCAAATGTCCTGGCACCTTTGATTAATATGGACTGATTTCTAATTTCTTCAGTTTTCAAATTGTTAAGAAACGAAGAAGTAGATGGATAAAAAACACTTTTTTGCTCAAAAAGCTCTTTGTGTTGAGATATTTCAGGACCGATTCCGATTAAATAGTCTATTTTTTTTGCAATAAGCAGCTTATTTATATCAGCATACAGATCAGCCGAATTTTTCCCTGACTGCAAAACGTCTGACAATATCAAAACCTTTTCAGGATGTTGCTTTTGTTGATTTAAATAATCCAATGCAATCTCCAGGGAATTTAAATCACTGTTGTAGGTATCATTTATTAAGGTGCAATTGTTCAATCCTTCCTTTAGCTCCAATCTCATTTCGATGGGTGCTAATTGTTTTATTTCATTTTGGATAAGTTGAATCGAATAGTTTTTAAATAAAAGAAATACACAACAATGGATCGCATTTTCAATGGATGCATGGTCATTAAATGGAAGATCTATAGTAAATGTATCAGCTCTATACACCAGATCGATCTTAGTGCGTCCATTAATTTTGTTAATGCTGTGGACTCTCAGATCAGCCTCTTGATTTCTTGACCACTTAATTAAATTAATATCGCGTGTAAAATATCCCTCATCTATCTTTTGCTGGATCATTTTGTGCAAAAGTGCATGATCCTGGCAATAGATCAATGTTTTGCAGTTTTTAAAGACTTCCAGTTTTTCGGCAATTTTTTCATCCCTATTGGTGAATCCTTCATCATGTGCAGAACCTAAATTTGTAAAAATGCCCACATCTGCCTTGATCATAGGTTCCAGTTTCTTCATTTCACCCACACGTGATATTCCTGCCTCAAGAATGCAAAGTTGATTCTCTTTACGTATACCCAGAACACTCAATGAGACACCAATTTGAGAATTAAAGCTTTTCGGACTTCGATATACATTGAGATGCCTGTACAATATATGGTACAACCATTCTTTTACAATTGTTTTACCATTGCTGCCTGTGATAGCCACAACTTCTACATGGAATTTATCCCGATGAGCAATGGCTAATTTTTGTAATGCCTCGACAGAATTTTCAACTAAAACCAGGGAGGATGAATTACATATTTTCTTATCCAGCTCTTCAAATCTTGTTAAATCTTCCAGAATAAATATCCGAATTCCTTTTTCCCAGGCATCCAGGATGTATTTGTGACCATCATTAGTAGGTCCGACAATGGCAATAAATAATGCATTATTTACATATACTAATCTGCGTGTATCAAAATATATATGCACAACAGATTCTGTCGTATTTTTGCAAATAATGCGACCCCCTGTTATTTTTTCTATTTCCCTCAGTGAGAATTTCATAGTGACTTAAGCCTCTTGTTAAGGGCTGTGGCAAAAATAAGGAAAAGCAAATTATTAAATTGTAAATTCGAGTAGATAAGCATGCGCAGCCTCGGGAAAAAATATAGCAATAGTGAAGCTGTTCAGAAATTAATGAAGTATTGTGCCTACCAGGAGCGATGTCACCAGGAGGTGAAAAACAAATTATTTGATTGGGGATTTAAGGGTGAAGATATTGACGATATTTTGGTGAGGCTTATTGATGAAGACTTTATTAATGAGGAGCGATTTGCAAGGGCTTTTTGTCGTGGAAAGTTCAGGCAAAAAAAATGGGGCAGGCTAAAGATCATACAGGGACTGAAAGAAAAAGGGATCTCAGCTAATCTTGTAAAACTGGCTCTTCTTGAAATTGAAGAAGACAGATATAGGGCAAATTTGAAATATCTGATCCAGAAAAAATCCAGCTTGCTGAAAGAAAAGGACTCATACAAACGGAACCACAAACTCGCCAACTATGCTATTTCTAAAGGATATGAGGTGGACCTGGTTTGGGATGAGATCAGGAATCAAATTGAAAGCAATTGATTTTATGTTATGTCGGGGTGGGGAGATTAGCTGCGCTTATCTCTTTTGGAGGAGTCCAAAACTTAAAATCAAATCTGTGAAAGTTTTAATCATGTAGGTCCGAATTGCATTCGAACTAAAATAGTAAAATTGAACATGGGGAGATTAGCTGCACTGATCTCCTGGGGGGTAGTCAAAGCAAATAATCAGATTTGTTCCAAATCAAAAGCCATAACTCTGGCTTTCAAAAGCAAGCTTTTACCGCATGAGTTATGATTTTTTAATAGATTATTTGCTTTGTCGGGGTGGGGAGATTCGAACTCCCGACCTCCACGTCCCGAACGTGGCGCGCTAACCGGGCTGCGCTACACCCCGAATAAGAATATCCCATTATAAGTTCATAGAATTTTTATCAGCATTAATAAGCAGTGAAGCATGCAAATGATCAGGTCATAATTTGGTTAACAACTTCAAGTTCAACAGCATACCCTTCTTTTTCACAAAGAGGACAGTTTGCCAATTCTTCATCATATTTATAGTGGCAACGTGGACATTTATATTTATTGACATGATAAATCAAGCTTGTCTTTTTTTTGTACAAAACGAAGGCCGCACCAAAAATTGGCGTTAGAAAAAAAGAGATGAAAAAAATTTGCAGAGCTCCTAACTTTCGTCCCCTTGCAAGAAACACAATCATAATGCATAATCCAATGTAAAATGCAATGAGTAAATACTCTATATAGCTCATGCCATATACTGAAATTAGTTAAGATTAAACACTTTTTTAGCAAGCGGGTGGATCTCCCATTTGATATCATCATAATTCAAATCCACTTCTTTCCACATATCATGTCCTTCAGATTTGAGTGTTTCCTGTTTGTCTCTGATAGTTATTAAGAATTTCTCCAGTTTTTCGGCATCTATTGGTGCTTCATTAGTGGTATTTGTCACTAAAAATGAATTAACCGAATAAGTTTCCACATCGTAAAATAACCAGGGATAAGTACCTGCCGTAATAATAGATTTTTTGTGGAATTGTCCCAGTCGCTCGTCTTTGATCGGAACCAAGCGTATGAGTTGATTATAGGTAGGGAGCAATGAATTTAGTTTATTTACAGGTGCATAACCTACAAAAAACAAAGCATCAATTTCTCCTTTTAAGAGTGCAACAAATGAACTGTCAAATGTTTTCTCATAATCAATCCATCTGACACCTGAAATGCTTTTTATTAAACCTGAGGTAAGATAAGTTCCTTCCTTAGCAGGATTGCCAACCCCTACTTTTTTGTCTTTTAAGTCACTTATGCCAAATATTTTACTATCCAGTCTCACTAGCATATGAATTTCTTCAGAACCAAGAGGAAGTAAAACTTTAATTTGATCCGTATTATGAGATTTGGTTTGATAATCGTATTGTTTGGCTTTCAATAAGACATCATATTGTGTAAATGCGACATCGATATCAGGATCATTTATCAGCATTGCATAATTATTGACAGCACCTTTAGAAGGTTTTAAATTTACTTTTCCATTATAAATCCTGATAATATCCTGTGCAATCTGATAGTATGAACCTGATTCAGCACCCGAAACAATGCAAATATCACCATCTTTCTTTTTGACAGCAAAAGGATCATCCTGGGCAAATGAAATATTAATAAATAGCAGGAAGATTATAAGAAAGGAGAACATGTTCTTTTTCATCATTTTCAAGTTTAATTTACAATTTAAGTGTATACTGTTTAGTTGATCAAAAATAGGAAAAATTAAGTTATGATTGACTTTCATTCTAAAGAGATCATCAGATTAAATTAATAATGAATAAAAATGAATCCATTTTGATCTAAGTTTTCAGCCTGTGAAAATTCTGATTAAAAAATCTGTTTAATTTAATTCCCCAGGATGAAAAATAATTGCCACAATCCCCTTTTTCTATTTAATTAATTGACATTTTTTGGATCAATTTAAGACTACTTATCCACATTTCATAGATAACTAAATATTTATACTTTTTCCTGAGACAGTAATTTGCGGGTATAAATCACATTTTTTGATGATACTAATAGCATGCAAATGCTTCGATTAGATATATTAAAAAGATTTACTTTTTTTCTGTTCTTTTTAGTTTTTTTCTCTCATTCCTGTCATAATGAAAACAAAGAGGACGACAAAGAGAGTAAACACAGATCAAGACAAACATTGATCAATATACTTGAGAAAGGTGTATTAACAGCAATTACTGACTATAATTCCACCAATTATTTCGTATACAAAGGTCAACCCATGGGCTTTCATTACGACTTGCTTAAATTATTTTCAGAACATCTGGGAGTCAAACTTGAAATTGGCATTAGTTCAGAATTGAACAAAACATTTGCCTGCCTGCTGGATTATGGCTGCGATATCATTGCCATGGATTTGACTATTACCAGTGAAAGAGCAGAATTATTTGACTTTACCACTCCTATCATTAAAACAAAACAGGTATTGGTGCAACAAAAACCGGATGGCTGGTATCGAATGAATAAAAAGCAATTGGACGACAGCTTGATAAAAAACCCTTTGGATTTTTCAGGGATCACTATTTATGTGCAAAAAAATACCTCTTTTGTTCCCAGACTTCAAAACCTGAAAGATGAAACTGCTACTGATTTTAATATCATTGAAACCCCCATTCAACAAGAACAGCTCATTTCAATGGTTTCAAGAGGTGAAATTGAATATACAGTGAGTGATCAGCATGTGGCCATGGTAAATCAAACTTACTATTCAAATATAGATATATCTACAGCAGTTAGTTTTGAGCAAAATATTGCCTGGGCTACACATAAAGGTTCTGAAGATTTATTGGAAGAATTAAATACATGGCTGAAAGCATTTAAAAAAACAGCTAAGTATAATTACATCTACCGCAAATACTTTGAAAACCCAAAACATGTTCAAATAACTGAAAGTGAATACAATACTTTAAGCAGCGGGAAGATATCAGCCTATGATGAACAAATCAAGAAACAAGCTGAACGAATTAATTGGGACTGGCGCTTGTTAGCATCTCTGATTTACCAGGAATCACACTTTTTACCACATCTCACCTCCTGGGCAGGTGCTTTTGGACTGATGCAGTTGATGCCGGCTACTGCAGCAAATTTTGGAGTTGATACGAATTCCTCAACAGCTGAACAGATCCGGGCTGGATGTGACTATATTCTTTATCTTGAAGATGAATTGAAAAAGCTGGTACCCAATGATGAAGAACGCATTAAATTTATTTTAGCTGCCTATAATTCAGGATTAGGACATGTGCTGGATGCACGAAGACTGGCCAAAAAATATGGAAGGGATTCCAAAGTCTGGCAAAATAATGTGGATACTTTTATTTTTCTCAAATCAGATCCACAATACTACCATGATCCGGTTGTAAAACATGGGTATAGCCGTGGTGAAGAGTCGTATAATTTCGTCAGTGAAATCATGGAGAGATATGAGCATTATAAAAATGCCATTCCAGCAAGTTAATTTAACTTTAATATCCTGATATTTTGCGTTTCATTCCCAGATTGTACTCTCAGCAAATAAGTTCCTGCAGAAATGCTTTCCGTGTTAATGATTGTATTGCGATTAAAACTTGCTTCTCCATTTAAAACGCATTCGCCATTCATGTTAATCAGGGAATATTGATCATCATTTCCAGCTGTTATGTGGAGTTCGTTAATAAACGGATTAGGATATACATCCAATGAATAACTGTCCATTTGTGATCGACTAATTGAGTTTGTTGTTGTATCATCTCCCCAAGCAGGATATACAGTATAATGTACCCCTTTCACATACCTTTCTTTTGCAGGTATGCTTGCTTCATCCAATTCGTTAGGAAATCCTATAGAAGGCCAGGAAGCTGATATGTTCCAGAATAAAGGAGTTTTATTCAAATAATATGATTCTGCGTATGACTCGTTTGTGTTGACAGGAATGATGGTTCCCGTGATATTATTTCCATAGGAATAATGATCTGATCCGGTAAGAATAAAATTACCAAAAAGACGAGTTGTATTAGTTGTTTCATTGCCAATAAAATTCTGGTTATTCGTTTCCCGGGCAGAAGTAGTCATGATAATGCCATATAACTCTGCCCGATTGCGCAGAAAAGTGTTCAATGGGCCCGAAGGTCCCCAATAATGATCTATCACTATATTCTGAACAATATTTCCTTCTATCAGATTGGCGTATGCATAATGTCCATGTACGCTGATATCAGCTCCTGCATTGTTTGGTATTTCGGTACGAAAAGGATCTACAGAATAATTATAGGCAATGACATTTCCATTTGCACCTTTTTTTACCATCATAGCATGTCTGAGGTGCTTGAATATATTATCCTGAATTAAACACTGGCCTGAATGATTGTTCAGGGTAATACCATATCCATGAGTCGCTGCACCATCATATTCAAATGAATGATGGAAATAGGAACCGCTTATCTCAATGTTGGAGGATGAATTGATCATCACATGACTTTGATAACTCTTAGCACTTTCAACTCCTAAAATCCAACAATTTACTGCCCTGTTGAAGAGGATATTGTAGCCGGAAGCATCAGCACTGCAATTTGTTCTCTTAAGATGCAGAAACTCAATACCTGAATTTTCAGCTGGGGTTATTTTTATAATGCGAGGATTAAGGCTTAAATCATAATCAATTCTTAATTCATCTTTTAGGATGAGACGATTAGCCTGAATTGAATTGATTTGAACGACCTGTCCTATTGCATCATTTGCCCAGCTTGCAGGTTTGATATCCCATTCTCCATTATCCTGGTAAATTTCAATATAATCGCCAGGAAGAAAATTTGAAACATCCTGCAACTCAATACTTTTTGATCCTTTAATAAGTTCATTCAGAACTGCTTGCTCATTCGAACTGTTCCCATGACCAGATATACTGATACAGCCATATGCATTGCAATCATAAAAATCAAATATTAAAAAAGAGGAGTCTGGTGAAGCTCCTCTTAGTATGATATTGGAAGGTAAGTTTATTGGCGAACCGAACAGATAATTTCCTGGTGGAAAATACACCACTCCTGCTAAACCTGCGAAAGAACTGAATGCCTGGTTTAATGAAGTGGTTTCATCCATGAGACCATCTCCGGCGGCTCCAAAATCCCTTATATTAATTATGTTCTCTACAGGAGTATCTTTGCTATCAGTTCCTGCTTGTGTCCAATCTACACTCCGTTCTTTAGGTAATTCCTGGGAAAAGAGGGTAAATGACAATAGCAGTAATATGAGTAACAGAATTAGTTTGGCGTATTTAATAAAATCCAAAATTAAACTTTTGTCCATGACTTTAGGTTTTTTAGCAATGTTATTGTTTGGAAAAACGGATACTTAAAGTCTTAAAAAAAAATGTTTGTTGCTTTAGTAAAACCTTACTCGAATATACAACAATCCAATAGCCATAAGCAAGTTTAATGATTCACATAATTCATAATTAACTGTTTCTCTGTGTTTTATAATTGAATATTTCTTTCTATTTCCTCTTTTTTTTAAAAAAAGATTTGCATATTGTTCTTTTTTGACCAAATCATTGCCTTCAATTGATACTAAAACTTAATCCTATTCTTTCAGAAATAATTTTAGCCAGATTTCTGGATGTGATTCATAAAACTAAGTTTAAATTTGCTCTTTCTTTGGAGAGATGGCAGCCCCGTAGGGATTCCTTCGGAAAGTGGTCGAATGCGGTGGTCTTGCCCTGCAGGTCCATTGGACTCCTATGGAGGATGCCTTCGGCAAAAACCATTGATTTTAAAAATATTCTTTTTTTCTTTATATAAAAATTTTTTATGTATTATTCCTATATTCTTAAAAGCTTGAAGGATTGGAGATATTACTATGGGCAAGCTAAAGATTTAGAGAAAAGATTAATAAGACATAATTCTGGGAAAGTGAGATCTACAAAAAGCAGAAGACCTTTTGAGATACATTATTTTGATCATTTGAAACAAAATCTGAGGCCTACAAAAGAGAGTTGTTTTTTAAATCAATAAATGGCTATATCTGGTTGAAACAAAAAGGAATTATTTAACTGTCAACTCTTTGATGCTTAGTAAAACTGGCTTATTTTTGCACCACCTTTGGAGAGAT
The DNA here is from genome assembly GCA_016776505.1 of Bacteroidota bacterium. Lineage (GTDB taxonomy): Bacteria > Bacteroidota > Bacteroidia > CAILMK01 > JAAYUY01 > JABINZ01. The sequence continues at coordinate 325 of JADHTG010000022.1, read as the reverse complement.
GGCAGAGTGGTCGAATGCGGTGGTCTTGAAAACCATTGTACCGCGAGGTACCGGGGGTTCGAATCCCTCTCTCTCCGCAACCCAAATGAATGCCTCGAAAGGGGCATTTTTGTTTTCAGGACTTTTGCAAATACGTTTGCAAAAAAGGACTGAAAATAAAAATGAAGTGAGCGTAGCGAGCACAATCATTTGGGTTGACAATCCCCTTTTGGGGATCAACGCAGTTAATCCCTCTCTCTCCGCAACCCAAATGAATGCCTCGAAAGGGGCATTTTTGTTTTCAGGACTTTTGCAAATACGTTTGCAAAAAAGGACTGAAAATAAA
>JADHTG010000021.1 GCA_016776505.1 Bacteroidota bacterium | reverse complement strand
TCACCACCCCAATACACTTTCAAAAAACCAGTCCCCTACTCCTGTAGCCCAGAGAAGCATCCATATTCCACCCAGAAAGAACATAAAAAAAACAAGTGAAGCCAAGTTGCGGATGAGAAAAACAAACTGACCATACAAATCCAACTGGCTAAATTGCCCGCTCGCTCCATCTTTTGTCAAACCCTTTATCGCTTCCACCCGGTAATAGACAGAAAAAAGTGAGCCTATGGCTAATAGCAATAAAGATCCTGCTATACCTACCAGGGTGAAATTAAAAGATCTGAATATCCATATATAAATAAGAAGCAAAACAATAAAAATATAGACCAATAATATGCTGAATAACCCATATTTTCTGAATCCTGAGAACATCCATGATAAGGAAACCCCTTTGTAAAACATCACGACAAAGCCCAGGGCAGGTATCAGGTAAAGCATTGCCCTGAGGTAAATTCGCAACGGCATTTTAATGCTTAGCCTGAAAACGAAGAAATAGAAAATGATCACAAAAAATAAAAGCAAAGCGGCGAATACACGACTGGCAAAAAGCTCTTCTTTGCTTTTTGGAGGAACAATGGTTTTACCAGCCTGCAAAAAGCCTTTGATTTGGGTATGTATGATCTCAAAGAGTTTCAAAATTGATTAATTCCATTACAATAATACGCAATCTGCAATTCACCTACGCCACTTTTCTATACCTCCAGACAGCCAGGCTCAGCACAATAAAAGCATAGACAAATAAAGACAGCATTTCCTTCAGCACATCAAAGAATCCGGAACCTTTCAGCATGATCATGCGGATAGCCTTCATAAAATATGAAAAAGGATTAATGACATTGACTTTTTGTGCCCAGTAAGGCATGCTTTCAACTGGCGTAAAAATTCCTGACATCAGGATAAACACAATCAGGAAGAAGAAAGCGATGAACATCACCTGCTGCTGACTATTAGCCAGGGTCGAAATTAACAGTCCAATTCCTAATGCTACTAAAATATAAATTGATGCAAAAAGAAAAAGCAAGGGAATACTACCTACAAATGGAACCTGATAAAGGACTTTCCCAATTAACAAACCGAAAGCCAGTTCAAATATGGCAATGATCCAGAAAGGCAATAATTTTCCAATCAAGAAATGATGTTTGCGAATGGGCGTTACATTAATTTGCTCAATAGTACCCATTTCCTTTTCACGGACTAAGTTGATGGCTGTGAGTATCATTCCGATGGCTGTCACTAAAATCACTAAAATACCCGGCAGCATAAAGGTTTTATAGTTCATCTCGGGATTGTACCAAAAGGAGGTCGACACCTTAATTTGCTTCACAGGCCGGGCTTGTATCATATTGATCATTTCTGCCCTGACCTGATTATTATAACTGCTTATGATCATAGTGGTATAGGCGTTGATTAATCCTGCAGCGGTGCTGTTAATTGCATTGACCAGCAACTGAATTTTCCCATTGTTTTCTGTTATCAGGTCCTGCTCAAACCCTTTATGTATATGAAGAATGGCATCTGCTTTTCGATGCAGGATCTGATCTTCAGCATCTTTTAAGGAAAAAGTGGATTCCTTTAAGTGATAAAATTCTGACCCTTTGAATTTGTTAACCAATTGTCTTGAACTGGTTGACAGATCTTTGTCTACCACGACTAAATTAATACTATTCATCTCAAAAGTAGCTGCGTTCACCAACACAATCAACTGGATAATGGGCATGAAAAAAATCATCGGCAGCATGGTTTTATCCCGGAATACCTGGATAAACTCTTTTTGCAATATGTAAATAATGGTTTTCATTATTCCAGCCGCAGTTTGAATTTTTTAACACTCAGGGCAATAAAAAGCAAGGTAAAACCTAACAGGACAAGTCCTTCTTTCCATATATAGGCCACTCCTACTCCTTTGAGCATGATATCTTTAATCATGATAATAAAGTATTTGAAAGGCAGTATATTGGCAACCCATTGCAAAATAAGCGGCATATTCTCAATGGGAAAAATGAAACCGGATAGCAGCATAGTGGGTAATAACAACCCAATAAGGGAAATGAACATGGCCACCTGTTGGGTTTTCACTATGGTTGAAATCAGTATCCCAAGCGATAGCGCCATAAGAATATAAAGCAGGGCCGTTAGCAAGAGCAAGGTGCTGCTTCCGAGTACCGGCATTTTAAAAACATAAACACCCATCAACAAGATCAAAACCGCATCTAAAAAGGCAAGTGCAACATAAGGGGCTACTTTACCGATAATAATTTGAACAGGTTTTAGAGGGGACACCAAAAGCACTTCCATGGTTCCAAATTCTTTTTCCCTGGCTATTGAAATGGAGGTCATCATAGTCGAGATAAGCATCAGGATGAGCGCCATAGTTCCCGGAACAAACATGTAGACCCCTTTCATTTCCTCATTAAAAAGCATGCGCACCTGCGTTTCAATTTTTAGCGGAATCTGATGAGTAGCATTGAGTTTTTTCAGGTAATCATTGATGATCGCCTGCGTATAATTGGTGATTAAATTAGCAGTATTTGCATCGGAAGCATCCGCTATTATTTGCAGATCGGCAACCCCCAGGCGCTCTAAATTCTCTCCAAAATCCTGTCCGAATACAATCACTTCCCGAACAATTCCTTTTTTAAAACTTTCTTCAATCTGAGAAGGGTGATCAATGCTTTGATCCAAAATGAAATAACCTGACGAAATAATTTTATTTGTGATTTCCCTGCTGACCTCATCCTGCGACTGATCATATACGGCAATGTGCAAATCTTTGATGTCGTTGGAAATCACAAAGCCAAAAATCATAATTTGAGCAACAGGAATCCCAACCAGGATGAGCAAGGTCCTCGGATCTCTCCAAATGTGAAAAAATTCTTTTATAACAAATCCCCTAAACCGATTCATGCAATTGAATTCTTGCCAGTTTTAAAAACACATCATTCATGCTCTCTGCGGCATATTTTTCTTTCAACTTTGCCGGACTATCCAGTGCTTCAATCCGCCCGTCCACCATGATAGAAACACGGTCGCAATACTCCGCTTCATCCATATAATGAGTGGTTACGAAAATGGTAATACCCTGTTCAGCCGCTTCGTAGATCATTTCCCAGAATTGCCTTCTTGTAATTGGATCAACACCTCCCGTGGGTTCATCCAAAAAAGCAATTTTTGGTTTATGCAGTATGGCAATGGAGAATGCAAGCTTTTGCATCCAGCCCAGGGGAATTTCACGTATCAGTTTGTTGGCAGCATGCGTAAATTGTAATTTTTCGAGCAGATTGGTAGTTCGTGTTTTAATTTCCGTTCTGCTTAAGCCATAAATTCCTCCAAAGAAATTGATATTTTCCCTGATGGTTAAATTGGGATATAGCGAAAATTTCTGACTCATATAACCGATGTTTCGCTTTATCTTTTCTCGCTCTTTATAAATATCAAAGCCTGCCACTTTTATTTCTCCTGAGGTAGGAAGTGATAATCCACAAATAATTCGCATGGCAGTTGTTTTACCTGCACCATTGGCTCCCAGAAAACCAAATATCTCTCCTTCACGCACTTCAAAATTCAGATGGTCATTAGCCACAAAGATTCCGAACTTCTTGACCAGGTTTTTAACGATTATGATGTTTTGCTTTTGTATCATTATTTACTTATTCGTCATTCTTCTTTCATTAAATCCATAAAACAATCCTCAATGCCCGCATTAATATTTTGGATATGAATGTGGTGATGGCCTTTTTGATGCAAATAATCTGTTAATTCAGTTGCTGTTGTAGATATTCCTCCTTTTTCAATAAAATGAACATCCTGTCCGAAAGGATGAACACTTTCAGTATGCCGGTATTCCCTGAGATCGATGATCAATTGGTATATATTGTCAGAACGAACAGCCCGGATCTCCTTTTTGAAGTTTGCGGTTATGCTTTCCGGCTTGTCAATCGTCAAAATTTTCCCTTTCTGCATTAGGGCCACCCGATCACACAGGCTGGCTTCATCCATGTAGGGAGTGGAAACCAGTATGGTAATTCCCATTGTTTTTAAGTGCTTTAACATATCCCAGAACTCCACACGGGAAACTGCATCCACACCTGTAGTGGGTTCGTCCAAGATCAGAATTTCAGGTTTATGAATCAAGGCACAAGACAGGGCCAGCTTTTGCTTCATCCCACCAGAAAGCTTGCCGGCTCTTCGCTTTTTAAAAGGTTCTATTGCTGAATAAATATCTTTGATCAGTTCATAATTTTCCTCCAGGCTGGTTCCAAAAATGCTGGCATAAAAATTTAAGTTTTCCTCAACCGTCAGATCATGGTAAAGCGAAAAACGACCTGGCATATAGCCTGTGATCTTCCTGATTTCTTTAAAATCCTTTACGGTATCAAAATCACCCACTTTTACTGAACCCACATCGGGTAGCAGCAGGGAGGCGATTATCCGGAAAAGAGTGGTTTTACCTGCTCCATCGGGACCTATAAATCCAAATAATTCGCCTTTTACAATTTGAAAGCTAAGCAGATCCAATGCTTTCACTTTTCCGTACGATCGGGAAAGCTGGCCCACTTTTACTGCTATTTGGTTCTGGGTTTCCATGAGAATGAAATGAGCTAGAATACAACTTCTGCCGGCATTCCTATCTTTAATTTGCCATCATTTTTAACCAGCAGTTTGATAGCATATACCTGGTTGACTCGTTCCTCCCTGGTCTGAATAATTTTGGGAGTAAATTCAGCCTGCTCGGAAATCCAACTCACTTTTCCTATATATTCATCCAGGCCCTTTTGACTGTTGTCAACAAACACCCGGACATCCTGTCCTATTTCAATGGAAGCCAGCTGATCGGCTGCAACATATACCCTTAGTTGCATTTCATTCAAGTTAGCGATTTTATAGAGTGGTTTTCCTGTCATCACCATTTCATTCTTATTGACAAAAGTGGTTAAAACGGTTCCATTCAATGGATTTGTGATTTTACATTTATCTTTCTGGATTAACAACAAATCAATTTGTTTGTTCAACACCTTACTTTCCTCAATAACTACCCGAACCTGTGTAGTAATAGAAGCTATTTGCTTTTGTATCACATTAATTTCCCCTTGCAAATTATCTTTTTGTTGCGGGGTGGCTGCCCCTTCTTTCATCAACTTCTCAATCCTGTTTTTCTCCACTTCCAGACTTTTCAGTTTTTCTTCACTAACAGCCGCCTGGGATTGGATTTTAGCTAAATTGCTAAGCAAGGCTCTTTTCTGAGCATAAATCTGCTGAATTTGAATGGAGACTGATAATGTATCCACCAGGCCCACTACCTGGTCTTTTTCTAGCTTCATTCCTTCTGCTACAGACCATGAAAGCAATTGCCCGCTTGCCTGGGCAGAAATAATGACATCATCGCCTTCAAAATTTCCATATGCATCTGATTTATCCTGTTTTTTACTACAAGACATCAATCCGATCAGCAGGATAACAAGTACTGTATATTTCATCGTTTTCATTGTTTTACAAATTTCCCAAAAGAATTTCTTGCTTGATCTCAGCCTGGCGTTCTTTTATTTTATTGATTTCTAATTTTAAGAGGGCCATTTTTTCTGCATTGAATTCAAGCAGGTACTCACTTGCAGTAATAACTCCCTCACCCAATTGCTTTGCCACTGTTTTACTGATCTTTTCCCTCAATTCAATCAATTCCATATTCTTTGCAATTAAATCCTTGTACATAGCTAAATTATTCTTTTCCCTGCCAAGAGCAAGCTCATTGCCCTGGTTGAAAGTGGCTTTTCGAGTTTCTATTAACTGCTTTTGCAGCAAAACGCTTTCTCTTTCATATCTGTTTTGATTCCAGTCCCATATGTTCCAGTTCAAAACTGCTCCCACCAAATAAAATGGCTCAAATTCATTGTTCAGAAAATTGAGTCCCGGACGACCATATCCAGCCTGTCCAAAAGCATAAAGTTTTGGCATTTTGCGTTTTGAAATCAACTCTGCATTTTTTTCAACAACTGCTTGTTGCAGATTAAATTTATAAATCTCAGGCCGACCAGATATACCTGCAAACAAGGGCAAATAATAATCATCGAATCGATTGCTCTGATCCATTGAAATGCCACATAGAATTTCCAGACTTTCAATCAAGGATTTTTCCTGATTAGACAATTCAATTTCTGATTGTTCCAATTTGATTATTTCCGATTTCAGGATATCTGCCTGTGATTGAAGGACTATACCATGTTCAACTCCTGACAAAAGTTTTTTCAGTTGCTCATGCAATATTTCTTTACTCAATTCAATGATTTTTTCCTGCTGCTGAAGCAATGAAACGGATAAATATATGTTACAAATGTTTTCTTTATAGGCAAATAATTCTACCATTGTGGATTGATTATTCAGGCTTAACTCCAACCGCGTCAATTCCTGCATTTTTTTCAGTGCCCCACCATTCCATAATAGTTGGTTGATATCCAGTGTAGCTTTGTACTGGTCGTTAGTCGGACTGGGAACATCCACTGGAAAAGGCAAAGCGCTTAAATCAATGGATGTGACATCCGACTGGTAAGTGGCCTGTGCATTCAGATTAAGCTGAGGGCCCCATTTCAATTTGTTCAGTTGTTGCTTTAAATCCTTCATCTGTTCATAAAACGAATTCGCCTTCATTCCCGGATAAACCAGTTCTGCCTGCTGAAGACAGTCCACAAGCCTGATCGTTTCCTGGGCTTGAAGAGGCAAAATAAGGACAATGAAAATATTAATGATGAGTATTTTCCTCATGACTTTGTGATTGAGTTGATAATAAATTCAGAAATATGGCTTTCCCTGTTTTTCATAAATACTTCAAATTCAGCATTATTACCATCGAAAAAGACTTCTTTGATAACAGGTCTGGCCAGGATAGGAAAGAGTATCATACCAATCATATTCAGCAGGAGGTTACGCGGATCGAATCCTGAGCTGCTACCTTTCTCAGCAAGCTCTTTTGTCGCCTGGTGAAATGCAGGTATGTTTTTATCCTTTATGGAACCCACATGCTGTTTGAAATAAGATATGATGTGTTCTGGATTTCGATTCACCTCCCCTAAAATAAATGAAGGCAAAAAAGGATTTTCCTGTAATACTTTCGAGTATTCTGTTACAAAGACTTTGATTTTATCCTCGAGGGAACTGTCTGAAAGCATATAGCTTCTAATTTTCGGAAAAAATTCCCCTAAAGCAGACTGAAATACTGAATCAAAAAGCTTTTCCTTGGTTCTGAAATAATAATGCAATAAGGATTTATTGATGCCTGCTTCATTGGCAATTTCCTGCATGCGGGCTCCGCTCATCCCCTTCAATACAAATACTTTCTTGGCAGCATTCAGTATCTTCTGTTCAGTTTCAGTCAATGTAGAATCCATTTTAACCAATTAGATTAACTTTATGGTTTAATTTTATAGTTTAACTATTTGATCAAATTTATAACAATTTTATTACCTGCCAAATTATTCTATCAAAAAGAGGAATGAAAAGTCCGGAATCTCATCTTGCTAATAGAAGGAAATCAACTTGAATTTCAATCCATATTCCAGGATTTTGGGTTCGATATCTGAAAGCATTAATAGCATTAATGTTCCTTGAATCTCTTTACTCCAGCTTCAATACGGACATTCAGAAAGTTTTCTTTTGGCGGGATCGGACAGGAATAATTATCATTATATGCACAATAGGGATTGTAACATAAATTGAAATCGATTATGGGCTCATCCAATTCGGATATCATCATATCCAGGTATCTTCCTCCTCCGTAGGTGACATCATTATTGCTTAAATCAGTAAAAGGACAGAATAAATAATCTGCATATTCTGGTTTTGCATTTACATTTTTAAAGAGGGTGAGTTTATATTTTTTCCCATGTAGTTTGAAAACTAATTTGCCATAAGGATCATAAAGAGCTAAACGGGAAGTAGTCGTTTTCATTTCAAATTCTTTCCCATTCCGGATCTTTTTAAAAACGGCTTCAATCCTGTATTTCTCTTTGGGAGGATAAAAATCCAATTCCTCAAAATGCTTCAGATCTTCTTCTTTCAGAATGGATGTTTGAGGATCAGAAAATACTTTATTAATGGAATCTCTTTTTTTCTGTATTTCGTCTGTGTAATTTAGCTGCGACTGGCAGTTGAGTGCCAGTAAAACGAACATAACGATTGATATTGCTTTCATTTCCTTTAATTGAATAAGTCAGTGCTCTTAGGCCTGGTATTCCATTTTTTGCAAATGCAAATTAATACCCATTGATTGATTTATTGCATTATTTATTAATTCCTTCTATGACAGCAAATTGTTTCAACCTAATCTAATATGAGCATCAGTAATTACCTGCAAAATGAAGGCTGCAGCTTATCATACATGCTGGAATTTCAACAATTGAGCGAGTTGGCTGAACTTAATAGACTCATAATAGCTATTTTTGTGTCCAGCAAATATTAATTAAAATGAAAATCAAATATATATTGACATCCATCTGTCTGTTGCTTGTAATCATGACTAAATCCTACGGTCAGCTGCATGGCACCTACACCATTGGAAAAGGAGGGACTGAAGATTATCCAAACATAACAGCAGCAGTTAACTCGCTCATTAATTATGGAATAACCAGTGCCGTTTATTTCAAGATTTCACCAGGCACCTATGAGGAACAGATTTATTTGCCTTATATACTTGGAACAGAAGTTCACAGTCCGGTTTTTTTTGAAGCAGCCAATGGCGACAGCTCAAGTGTTTTAATCACCTTCAAACCAACTATTGATACAATTGCATATACTTTAGGGCTTGAAAATACACGCCATATTGTATTTAGAAATCTAAGTTTTGGAACCGACACGCTAATTGGCCGGCTCCTGGAACTGGGAAGAAATTGCCTGAATATTCAAATATTAAATTGTCAGTTTATTGGACAAAAAGGAGGAAACGAACTGGTTTTATCTCCCTGTCTTGATGGTGCATTTAACCAGTATATACTGTTTAGAAACAATTTGTTTGTGAATGGATCTCATGGCATCAATTTATGCCAGGGAGGACAATCACCTGATATTAATACATTTATCGAGAACAATGTGTTTCTGAATCAATCCATTGCTGCCACTTATTTGAAAAATCATGAAGAGGCCCTGGTGTTGGGAAACACTATCATCAATAATTCCAATTCGAGTGGTTTCCTCGGATTCAATTTTGAAAACTGCTTAGGCTCAACCAATGTGCGTTCCAATAAGATTTACATGAGCGACATGGGTATGAATAGCTTTGGAATACGCTTCTTTAAATCAAGTGGAAGCCTGGGGGATGAGGTATTGATTGCCAACAATTTTATATATCAAAATACACGGGATTGGTGTGTTGGGATCCATCTTACTTCCAATGATTACACCAACATCTATCACAACAGCATTCATATCACCGGGTATTCTACCGGAAGTGCTGGTATATCCTCTATTTTTGGAACGCATAGCACATTGAGAAACAATAATTTGGTGAATTCAGCAGATGGCTATTCACTTCTGCTCTCCGGAGCACAAAGCCTGGTGAATGATCATAACAATCTCTATAACACGGGCATGTATATAGCGAATCTGGATGGGAATCTGATCTCTGATTTATCAGCCTGGAAAACAGCAAGCCAGCAGGGAAGTGGTTCTCTTTCAGTAAATCCCGAATTTTGTAATGACAGCAATTTGCATACCTTCAGCGATACGATTAATAATAAGGGAATTTACATTTTGTCCCTGAATACGGATATCGATGGAGAGTTAAGAAACAATCCCCCGGATATAGGAGCAGATGAGTACAGCCCTTTCCACTATTACATTGGCCCGGACCTGTCGGCCTGCACTTCAGATTCTATCCTGCTGGATGCGGGTAAGTATGATGGGTATTTGTGGGAAGATCTATCCACAGACAGATATTATACTCTACATGCTTTCCAGAATATGTATCAAAAAGACACCCACATTGTGAGGATAAATAAAAATGGGTGCTGGTTTAGTGATAGTATTCAAACAGAGTTTTTTGCTACTCCTGAATTCGATTTAGGAAAGGATAGTATTTTTTGTTTTGAAAATTTTTCTTCTTATCAACTCAATGGACCAAAGGATTATCCGGTTTATAACTGGCATGATGGAAACCATGGCCCGGTTTACAGTCTCCTAAAACCTGGTGATACTGGAACTGTCCGTGTTTTTTTAACTGTAGTTGACTCCAATGGATGCTCAGGAAGTGATACGATCCAATTTCATTTCATCCTTTGCAATGGGCTTGAAGAATCAAACCAAACTGCTACAGTGAAGATCTGGCCTAATCCAACTCTGGATATGTTAAATATACATGTGAATAAACCAGCTCCAGATCGCAAGATATCCCTTTGTATTTATGATCATTCAGGACAATTAATCATGCAAAAAAAGCTTGATTTTTCTGCCAGTTCTGTTGATTTAAGTAGCTTAGGCAGCGGGATTTACATCCTTAAATTATACCAAAATGATTCCCTGCTCGGGATGTTTAAAACCATCAAACAATGAAGATTGAGAATGATTTCGAAATAATTATTTGTATTCCCGATCATTAATTGTTTAAAGACTGCAGATCTTAAGCAGTGTTTTATTTTTTTGCTTTAAATTTGACTTAATTTAATCAAAACAGTATTTAATTACCTCATATGAGGATACTCATAATTATTTTAGTACTATTGACTTCAATAGGATTTGGAGCAAAGGCACAGCTGTCTTTTCCAAATGGAAATGTACTTAATCTGAACACTCATTTGGATTATTTGTATTTTGAAACTGAAGTTTTATTTCATACAGGAAATTATATAGTAGATGATTACAGATGGGAAAAAATTTCAGACTCTGTTGACAACAGGTGGCTTGTACATGCCTGTTTTAATGGAGATTGTTGGATCTCCCTCCCCGATTCCAGTAATTTTGTGGGAGAATACGGAATAAATGATACAACTGCATTTATCCGCTTCCATGTCTGGTCCTATCAATTCGATGGAGGATTGACGATAAAATATCGTGTAATTAATAATAAGGATAGCCTGGACCAGGCTGTTTTGACTTTTAATATCCACTACAGCTATGCGATTGGTATAAATGATAAGAGTCCTTTCAGGGAATATGATGAAATGTATCCCAATCCTGTCAGAGCTGAGTTATATTTTAATTCTGCCAATATTTCAGAATTCAAATCTCTCAGAATCATTGATATAGGTGGTAAAACTGTCTTTGAAAGTTCTTATGTAGCTGAATATTTGGATATTAGCCAACTTCCCAAAGGATTTTATATTATTTCCGTGGGCACATCCGACCAACTCATTAACCGGAAAATATTTAAAAACTAAGAATTAATTCAACATACATTCGTATTGCTTTATTAACCTAATTTAACGATTACAATAATTTTATTATTAATATTTATTTTTTCTTTTAAGCTTGATTACTTAAAACAATTTGAGTTTATAATTCATCAGCTAAGTCTAGTTTAGACAATAATCATAAATTCTCTATATAAGTATAATTATCATCATTGATTTAATTTTGAATTTCAAATTATAGAATTTCCTACTTAATTTTATATATTAACGAGTGAAAAGAATACTCAAATCCATCTTTTATTCTCTTTTTAGATTATCTTTTTTAAAGCAGATAAAAAATGTTTATACTCCACCAGAATGGCTTCATAATCATCTTAGATTCAAGGGAGAATTTCTGGTAAATACTAAAGAATTGAAAAGTTTCCTTTTATACAACAATGCTTTTTCACTTGAAACACGTCTCTTCTGGACTGGATTAGAAAATAATTCTTGGGAATACATGTCACGAAAAATATGGATATCACTTTGTAAACAATCAGATACAATATTGGATATTGGTGCAAATACAGGAATATATTCATTGCTTGCTAAAGTTTACAATCCACATTCCAAAATTATTGCATTTGAACCTCAACCAAATATTTATGAAGTTCTGCAGAAAAATATTGAGATAAATAATTTCGATATTCAAATTGAAAATACAGCACTTTCGAATTACAAAGGTGAAGCCAAATTTTATAATTATGGTATTGGAACATTTCTTACAAATAATACTACAGCTGGCAGTCTTAACAAAGATTGGAGACCAAAGAATCAATCTCATATAATTGTTCAAGTAAATCAACTTCTAAATTACATCGAAGAAACTGACATAATGAGTATCGATTTAATCAAAATAGATGTTGAAACTTCAGAATATGAGGTATTAAATGGATATGGACACTACCTTTATTTACATGAAGCAATAATAATCCTTGAAATTCAAAATGTTGATATCGGTAAAAAAATAAAATCCCTTCTTAATCAAGATCAATATCTATTCTTTGAGATTGATAAAAAAAGAGGTTTAATCCTATGTGATTATCTAGGTTGTTCGAATGTGAACTTGAACTATTTAATCTGCCCAAAATCTAAATATGAATTAATTGTAGATTTTATCACTAACTCTGCATTAAAAACTCCTTGATAAAATCATCTAAGTCGCCGTCCATTACGGCATTGACATTGGAAGTTTCCAAATTTGTGCGCAGATCTTTCACTAATTTGTAGGGATGCATCACATAATTCCGAATTTGAGCGCCCCATTCAATTTTCATTTTGGAAGCTTCAATTTCTTTCCTCTCTTTGTTTCTTTTTTGAATTTCAATCTCGTACAATCTTGATTTTAGCAGTTTAATGGCTTTATCCTTATTTTTTTGCTGGGATCTTTCTTCCTGGCATTCCAGGACAATATTCGTGGGTTTGTGAATCAAGCGCACTGCTGTTTCCACCTTGTTTACGTTTTGCCCCCCAGCACCACTGGATCTGAATGTTTCCCAGCTAATTTCAGCTAAATTGACCTCAATGTTGATTCTCTCATCCACTAAAGGATATACATAAGCTGATGCAAATGAGGTATGCCTTCGCGCACCACTGTCAAATGGAGAAATTCGAACCAAACGGTGAACTCCATTCTCCCCCTTTAGATAGCCATAGGCATATTCTCCTTCGATTTCGATGGTAACCGATTTCAGACCTGCTTCTTCCCCCTGTACTGCATGTACCTGTGATACTTTGAACTTGTGTTTATCAGCCCACATACTATACATCCTCAGCAACATAGCAACCCAATCCTGGCTTTCTGTTCCACCGGCACCTGAATTCAATTCCATGACCGCACTCAATCCATCTTCTTCATTCGAAAGCATTTTCAGGAATTCCAGATCGTTGAGTAGTTTGGAAGCCTCATTGAACTGCTTATTCAAATCATCTTCATCAGCTTCACCTTCCTGGAAAAATTCAAATAAAACCTCCACATCTTCCACTGCAGAATTGACATTTTTCCATTGATCGACCCAATGCTTAATGCTTTTAATTTCACGAAGTATTTTTTCAGCTTCAGATGAATTGTTCCAGAAATCGGGTTCATGAGTAATTTTTTCCAGTTCGTTTATCTTTGATTCTTTTAGATCGATGTCAAAGATACCCCCTCAGCGCCAGTATGCGCTCACGCAAATCTTTCAGTTCGTCCTGCGTCATTTAATTTAATTTAAATTGCAAAGATAAGTCTTCAATGCTTTATTTCTAACGGACCATTTAAATTGTGAGGAGTGCCCTAAAAAGATCCACTCCCTGACCAACTGCTGACTGCCGACTACATAACCAGTTCAATCCTCAAAATCAGGAGCAATAGCATCTTCAATATGGTAAATTTTTTCCTTATTGTCCTGTATGAGAATGGACAGAATATCAATTCGAATTTCCTGGTCAATCTGGTATTTATTCAAATATGCATCTATCACTCTTAATAATTTTTCCCGCTTACTTGCACTCACTGCTTCTTCCGGATGTCCATAAAGTGCCGAACTCCTTGTTTTCACTTCAATAAATACAAGGAGGTCCTTGTGAAAGCATACCAGGTCAATTTCATCTTTCTCATATACCCAATTGCGATGGAGCAGCCGATAGCCCTTTGATTGCAGATAATGTGCTGCCAGATCTTCTCCTTTCCTTCCTAATTCGTTGTGTTCAGCCATGTTAGGATTTCATCATTTGACCAATGAATTTCAATGCATCCTTTTTATCCTGCTGCATTTGTGATCTCAAATCATTCAGATTGCTAAAATATAATTCATCCCTCAATCGTTTATGAAAGGCAATTTGAATATGCTGATTGTAAATATCTTCTTCGAAATCAAAAATGTATACTTCCACTGATCTGCCCTTGCCTTCTATGCTCGGATTGATGCCATTATTCAACATCCCAAAATACCTCCCATCCTTTAATATCACTTCAACTACATAAACACCATCTTTTGGAAGGAGTATATCTTCATTGCTGAGTTGGATATTAGCTGTTGGAAATTTCAGTTTTGCACCCAGCTTGATTCCCCTCACAACAATGCCCTCAACGGAATAGGCATAACCCAGATACTCGTTTGCTTTTTGTATTTTTCCTTCCTTCAGTGCGGATCTGATCTTGGTAGAACTCACCGAAAGTCCTCCCACCTGGAAAGCTGAAATTTCAAAAACCTGGTAATTAAACTCTGCTGCTTTCTCCTTCAGGAACAAAAAAGAACCGGAGCGGTTTTTGCCAAAACGATGATCGTATCCGATGACAACTGCACTTGCTTTGATATGACTAACAATTAATTGTTCAATAAACTGTTCTGGTTTCTGACTTGAAAACTCTTTATCAAAGGGGATGATCAGCAAATTGTCAATACCCAGTTCCCTGAATAATTTTATTTTGATATCCAGTGTATTTAATAGTCGGGGGCGGTCATTTTCCTTACTCAACACCTGCCTGGGATGGGGCCAGAAGGTGATCACCAGTGTTTCTTTTTTCAATTGCCTTGCTACAGACTTCAATTGATTTAACACCTGTTTGTGTCCAAGATGTACACCATCAAAAGTACCTATGGTTACCACCGGCTTGTTAACTTCCCTATATTCTATTATTGACCTGAACACACGCATTATAGTATCACCTCCTCTGCATTTAAAATTAAGTTTTCGAATTCCCTGATTGAAAGTGCGTCATCCACACTGAAATCACCAATAAAAGTACGTCTTAATCCGGATAAATATGCCCCGTTATTCAATGCTTTTCCAAAGTCATAGGCCAAAGAACGAACATAAGTCCCTTTGCTGCATCTTAGCTTAAAACTTATTTCAGGCAAATTAATACTCTTAATTAGGAATTCAAAAACCTTCACTTTACGCGCTTTTAATTCCACTTTTTCGCCCTTTAATGCCTTTTTATACAATCTTTCACCCCCCACTTTCAAAGCGGAATAAATGGGAGGGATTTGATCAATTTCTCCCAGGAATCTTCCGCGTGCTTCTTCTATATCAGCATTTGTAATGGATGAATAATCAAAGATCTTTGTTACACTGGTTTCTGCATCATATGATGGCGTAATTCCTCCCAAAGTAATAATTCCTTCGTAGGTTTTTTCCGCTGCCTGGTAGGAGGCTATTTGCTTCGTCATTTTTCCCGTACAAAGAATTACCAGGCCTGTGGCCATGGGATCAAGTGTTCCTGCATGACCGATTTTTTTTATTTCTACAATCCGTTTGAGATTTCGGATAATGGTAAAACTACTTATCCCCTTTTCTTTGTCAATCAGAATGACTTCTCCTGCTGAAAAATCAATGTGATGAGCTATGTTTCGTTTTGACAGCAAGACCTTTCCCCAAATATTAGATCAAACCAAAAAGAATAGCAATAAGTCCGACAGCCAGGCAATAGGCGGCAAAGTAAATCAGCTTTCCTTTTTTAACTATTCCTATCATTAGTTTACAAGCCACCAGGCCGGATACAAATGCAGCAATAAAACCAACCAACAACGCCATTGGATCAATCAACAGTCCCGAAGTTAAGTCACCTGCCATTAATTCCATGAGGTTTTTACCGATAATGGGAATTAAAACCATTAAAAATGAAAAACGGGTTATTTTTTCTTTGTCCACACCAGCCAATAATCCGGTTGCAATGGTTGCACCTGACCTCGAAATACCAGGTATTACAGCCAAAGCCTGGGCAACGCCAATCAGCAATGCCCTGGGATAGTTCACGTCTTTTAGGGTTTTGGAGACGTAGGAAGTGGTAGCTAAAAGAAGGGCCGTAACCAAAAGCATCAGACCAACAAATAAAATATTTCCGTTGAATAATGATTCCAGTTGATCTTCCAAAAAAAGACCTACCAGAACAGCAGGTATCATCGAAATGATGATTTTACTAGTATAATTGGTTTCATCATTCCATCTAAACTTAAAAAGCCCCCTGATGATGTTCATTAAATCTTTACGAAAAACAACGATGGTGCTTAATACAGTTGCCCCATGTACAGTGATAGTAAAGATCAGACTTTTTTCAGCATCCACACCCAACAATGCTTTTCCAAGTTCAATATGTCCACTGCTACTTACGGGTAAAAATTCGGTAAGTCCCTGAACGAGACCTAAAATCAGGGCTTGTATCCAATCCACATCTTTCCTTTAAAAGCTAAATTATTCTTTCTTTGATTTGCTTTTTGGCTTTTTCATAATGGCATAGAACTCAAATACAAAACCAAACATGATGATAATAACGGGCAAACTGGTATTCTTAAAACTGAAAATGTCCTCCCTGCCTGCCATCAATATATAACCAATCACCATGATGATGATTCCAACAGCAATCAATATATAGTTCTCTTTACCCAATGCAAATGTTTCTTTTGAAGGCTTTTCTTTAACTACTTGTGGGGGAGTTTTCCCTATTTTCTTATTTTTAGTTTTAGCCATTTATTTAATTTTATGTTTAATATAAATCGTCAAGTTTTGTTCTCAGGTATTTATTCACTGAGTAATAACTGCTTAAAAAAGTAATGATAATTCCAACCAGCAATATGGAAACAGAAAGGATGAAATTATTCATTAAATTCCCGCTTAGAGCAAATGGAAGCCAATTTGAGAAAGCATATAGAAAACCTGCCAACAGCAAATTGGCTATTACACCACCTATAAATCCATAGGTCACGGCTTTATAAATAAAAGGTCTGCGGATAAAGCCTTTTGTTCCACCTACCAATTGCATACTCTTGATCAAGAAACGTTTAGAATAGAGGGTCAGACGGATGGTATTGTTTATTAAAATCATTGCTATCAGGAAAAAAATGATAGTGAAGCCCAAAATGGCCAAACCTCCAATCCTCACATACTTATCAATATTTTCAAGTATCACTTTCTGGTAGGATACTTCTTTTACAAATGGAAAAATCTCCATTTCCGTTTTAAATTGTTCAACACTGTCCACCCTGGCATAATTGGCATTAAAATAAACATCCAAAGATGCTGGAAAAGGATTGAAGCCCAAAAGTTTATCTGCGTCCTCCCCTAATTCAATGGTCATAATTTGCTTTGCCTCCTCCTTGTCAATATAATTAGTTAATTTGACAAAAGACTCATGATCGATCATGTTCTGCAAGCGTAAAATGTCTGCTTCCTTTGCATCATCAATAAAAAAAACGCTTACCTGCAAATTTTCTTTCAGAAAATTCTTCAATTGTTCAGCATAAATAACAAGCAAACCAAACAAGCCAATAAGGAATAATACAAGAGTAATACTAAGCAGGGTTGAAAAGTAAGTTGCCCTTTTCCTTTTGACTTTTTTTTGTTCCACCAATTGATTTTAAATGATCAATGGATATCTCCATTTTAAAAAACTCCAAATTTAACACTTAATTTATATTAACTTGGCAAAGCAAATTCAATAAACATGTACATAAAATTTTGGCAAAGTATTTTCATGTTCATTCTGCTTTAATTATTATTGTGCTCTGATTATGTGCAAATGAACCTGATACTTGATTTTGGTAATACATTCTTAAAATTAGCTCTTTTCGATGGGGATGAGATTGAATTTTATGAAAGGATACAAACAGAAAAGAAACTCCAGATCCTTGATCGAATACAGGCAAAAGATTTTACAAATTGTATTTTATCCAGTGTGGTAAATGTCGACCAGGAATACCTGGATCTTCTCAAGGAAAGATCACAGTACTTGATACATTTCAAGTCTTCTACACCTATTCCTGTTATTAATTTATATAAATCTCCTGATACACTTGGAAATGATCGTTTAGCGCTTGCTGTAGCGGCTATTACTAAATTTAAAAATGAAAATATTTTAGTCATTGATGCGGGAACATGCATTACATTTGATTTGGTGAATAAGGAGGGTGAATATTGCGGAGGTTCAATTCATCCGGGTATTCAAATGAGATTTAAATCACTCCACCAGTTCACGAACAAACTTCCAATTATAGAACTGGATGAAAACTACAATGAATTAATTGGAACAGATACAGAAAGTTCCATTAAGAGTGGAGTTCAGATGGGTGTTTTAAGTGAAATAGAAGGCATCATTAATAGCTATAAAAATCATTATAAGTCATTGAAAATTATTGTGTGTGGAGGAAATGCTAATTATTTGGCTAATAAACTGAAAAACAGCATTTTTGCAGATGATAAATTTTTGCTCCAGGGGCTTAATCAAATACTTTTATTTAATGTATAGAAAAACAATTGTACTATTCAGCGTATTCCTAACAGTAGCTTTTGCGCTTAAAGCCCAAAATTATAAGCACCCCTATTCACATTTAGGTATTGGGATTTTAGAAGACCAGCATTTTGCCGCCAATTCAGGAATGGCTGGTTTTTCAATTGTTCAAAAAAGCGACAGGTCTTTTTCTTCAACTAATCCCGCTTCTTACTCCCACCTGCTTTTTACTACATTTGATGTAGCTTTAAAGGGCAGGATCTACAACCTGGCTCAAGGGGATTCAGGCTTAACAACTAACCTCATATCTTTTGGATATTTTGCACTGGGATTTCCAATTAGTACCAAATATGGCTGGGGGGCAAGTTTTGGATTACTGCCTGTAAGCAGGATCGGTTACCATTCAGTCATTCAGGCCGATGATCTAATTTTACCTGATTCCCTGTTAAAAACTGATGATTTTGAGAAAAATGGTGGCTTCAATAAAGCCTACCTGGGAACTTCTATTAAATTATTCAAGAATTTAAGTGTTGGAGCAAATTTTTATTATTTATTTGGGAATACACAACTTAATCATAAAATGTTTTTTGAAAATAATTCAGACTTTTTTGGTGTATCAACGGAATACAATACATATTTCGCTACTACCGGAATTGATTTTGGGGCACAATTTCATACCACCCTGTCTAAAGATATTAAATTCGGGATGGGTGCCACCTATTCTTTACCCGTATCACTTAAAGTCCTACGGGAAAATGAGTTTGTTACTTTCATTAATTATGGAAGCGGAATTTATAACTACAAGGATACTTTATTTACATCCAGTGATGATTTAGCTGATATGGAAATACCTAAAAAACTGGCAGCCGGACTTTCACTTTATCAAACAGGCAAATGGATGGCAGGACTTGAATATCAATATGAAGAATGGTCCAAATTCTTACATCATGATACGAGTTTAAAACTTTCAAATTATCAGCAGTTTAATTTCGGATTTGAATTTACTCCCGGCAAAATGGATGATCCTTCTTATTACAAACGAATGACTTACAGATTTGGCATTAAATATGCGTTTTCTTACTTAAATGTTCCTAAAGACTTAGATCAGTTTCCGGTAAGCTTTTACAATCCGATTAAAACAGGAATAGCAATTGGAGCTGAATTACCGATAACAAGAAGTCTTTCAGCTTTAAATACAGGAATTGAGTTTGGTAAGATCGGACTTTTGGAAGACGATATTATAAGAGAATTATATGTCAACATATATCTGGGTTTCAGATTAAATGATATATGGTTCAATAAAAGAAAAATAGATTAAAATGAAAATCAAGATGAATTTAGCCAGTTCCATGATGTCAGTAATTTTGGCTATGGGAATCATGGGATGCAGCGCTAAAACAATTCCTACTATCCCGGAAAATCCAGAAGATGTCAAGCTGAGAATGCAGGAAATCATAAAGGATATTGAAACTGAAGATCCTGACTCAGGGAAAACAAATGATGAATTACCCTGTAAATATGGCCTTGACAGTGCAAAAACCATCGAAAAGCAGAGCTTGTATTATGAGTATTTCAAGCAAGATAATTACATCGATGCATATCCTCACTGGCAATATCTTTTTACGCATTCCCCCTGCTATAGTAAAGGCATTTATGTAAATGGGGCTGAAATGTTGAGTAGTTTTATCAAAGATGAAACCAATCCGAACCGGAAGGAAATATTAATTGATTCTCTAGCTGCAGTACATGATCAACGCATTCTTTATTTTAATGAGGAAGGTTTTGTACTTGGTAAAAAGGGAAGCGATCTTTTTAAATTCAGACCCAAGGCATATGAAGAAGCCTACAGCATTCTGAAAAAATCAGTTGAAATTGAAAAAGATGATTCAAAGAAATCCATTTTATATTATTTAGCTTACTCTTCTTCCTTTATGATTAAAAATAATAAAATCAATGAAGATGAATTAATCAAGGTATTTTTAGAAATTATTGAGATTATAAATCACAATGATCCGGGAGGAACTGATAAAGGCTGGCAATCTATTTATTCAAATACAATTTCTTTGCTGGGTGACTATTTGACTTGTAAAACCTTGGTCGGCAATTTTAAAAACCAGTTTGAAAAGAACCAGGATAACCTGGCTATGCTTAAACAATTCCAGAGTACTTTAGAAGCCAGAAAATGCATTGAAAATGACACTTACGTTGCCATTTCTGAATCCATTTATTCAATAGAGCCTGACGCTAAAGCTGCCAATAATTTAGGTATTATATTTAACAACAAAAAGAGTTACAATAAAGCCATTCATTATTTTGAAGAAGCGATGAATAAAGAAGAGGATAAAACTCTTAAAGCCAAATATGCCTTATCCGTTGCTGAAGTGTATCGTGTAACTGGAAATTATCCGTCAGCCAGGGCTTTTGCACAAAAATCAGCTGTTTACAATCCTTCCGATGGAACTCCATATATGTTTATCGGGAACTTGTATACACAAAGTGCGAAAAGCTGCGGAAGTACTCAATTTGAGAAAAATGCAGTTTACTGGATAGCAGTGGATCAATATTATTTGGCGAAAAATAAAGGAACTGAAGGTGCTGAAAATCAAATCAGTAAGCTCATGCAATCTTTTCCTACGAAAGAACAGGCATTTTATCAGGATCCACCTGTAAAAGAAGGAGATCCATATACAGTAGGTTGCTGGATAAATGTTACAACCACAGTACGATTTGTACAATAATGCATGTTGAAAAACGGACATTAATATTTTTTCTTGGGATTTTCATAATTTTTCAAGCTTGTCAAAAAACAAGTCTGGAGGATGTGGAAATCATTACAAAAGAAAGAGACATTCCCAACGAAACTGCCCTGAATATTGAATTCATATTTAGTGATTCAGGGATAGTGAAAGCAAAAATTGAATCCCCCTTAATGGAACTCTATCGTGGAGAAAAACCCTTCACAGAAATGAAAAATGGACTGAAGGCCACTTTTTACGACGCGGATGGGAACACAAATGCCTTCCTTACTGCAAAATACGGAAAACGTTTTAGCACTGAAAAACTAATTGAGTTAAAAGATAGCGTGGTGGTGGTCAACGTGAAAGGTGATACATTGAAAACTCAGGAACTCTTCTGGGATGAAAGGAAAGACAAAGTATATTCAAAGCGGGCTGTAAGAGTTAAAACTGATGATGAGATTATTTACAGCAACGGATTTGAATCTGATCCCACATTCAGCTATTACAAATTTTACAAAATCACCGGGACTATTAGTCTGGCAGAATCAAATTAGGCTTGCGACTTATTATAATCCGCCAGGAAGTTTTTAAGACCTATATCCGTTAACGGATGATTCAATAATTTCAATATGCTATCCGGGGGACATGTAACTACATCAGCTCCAATTTCCGCACACTGAATAATATGCATCGGACTTCGGATAGACGCTGCCAATATCTCCGTTTTATAAGCATGCATGTTAAAGATTTGCACCAATTGTTCAACCAATTGAATACCATCACGACTAATATCATCTAAACGTCCCAGAAAAGGAGAAATGTAAGTTGCTCCTGCCTTCGCAGCAAGTATAGCCTGGCCGGCTGAAAATACGAGTGTACAATTCGTTTTGATTTCCCTGGAAGTCAATATCTTAATTGCTTTCAGCCCTTCCTTGATCATGGGTATTTTGACGACAATATTCGGGGCAATATCTGCCAGTAATTCAGCATCGTTCAGCATACCATCCAGGTCAGTTGATATAACTTCGGCACTCACATCACCCTTTACTATTTCACAAATGGTCTGGTAATGCTTCAAAATATTGTCATGGCCCTTGATCCCCTCTTTAGCCATCAGGCTGGGATTGGTTGTTACTCCGTCCAGTATACCGAGATCATTCACTTCGCGGATATCATCCAGGTTAGCTGTATCTACAAAAAATTTCATGTTTGAAATTTAGGGAATATAAAAAATGGTAAGCAACCTGTATCGCACCGCTCAACCAATCCAAGCTTGCTGCCTTCCGACCCTGGGAATGTAACTGGGAGCTGGTCGTACAGGGCTTACCATCGCAAAGGTAAATAAATATCTTTTTTGAATGAAGAAATTAATAGATGATTATAGATTCTTAAAGGTGATGGTAACTTTCCTGAATTTTTTCTGTATACTTTCCACTTTATCCAACTTTTTTGCTTCTTTATCTCCCATGGTACGTGTGGCAATCAGGTCATCATCAATACCATAGATCTGAAGATAATCACTCACTGAATAGGATCTCATTTCCGCTAATTTCAAATTGTCTGCTTCATTTCCCAAACGACAGGTATATCCTGAAACAAGTACCTTTAAATGTTTATTCTCTTTCAATAATTTTACAATGTCATCCAAAATAATTTTAGATTCCGCATTTATTATATACGAATTAAGACTGAAATAAACAGTGACTGCTTTTGGAAGTAAAGCTTCCAGTTCTTTTTTTGAAATAACCCGGCTGGAGTAGATTTCGCTGAATTCTGAGTCACGATTGGAGCAGAAATAAGCCTGATCGTTATGGATAGTGAAATAAGCGTCAAATCCCCTGGAATTAATTTTGTTTCCCATATTTTTTGCCGGTTGCCAATCCCTCCAATTATCTCCCCTTCGAGCTGATATAAATATATCGACTCCCCCTTTTCCACCCCGACCTGAGGAGGCAAAATAAATATGTTTTAAATCATCTGTTATATAAGGGGACATTTCAAAACCTGAGCTATTAATTGCTCCTCCCACATTGAATGGTTTCTGCCATATCCCATTGGAATCCCTGAGTGCAATATATATATCTTCCCTTCCTTTACTTTTCTCCATTTGTGCCGAAATTAAAAGCACTTCACCATCCGGATGCATATAAAAGCCATAATAGCTGCTTTGAATATTCAAGCCGGGAACATCGATCTTAACTGGCGCTTCTTTACTAGCTGTGTCCCAAGCTGAAAGTCCAAATTCCATATAATTCCCTGATGTATAATGATTTAACAGGTAAAGAATATTTCCATCCCTGCTTTGTCCGATCACCACATTATTGTTCTTGTTATTGATCAGTGGGAAATGATTGGATGCAGGAGTCCAACTGCCCGGGCCATCAGCCTGGCTGCACCAAATATCCTGACCTGCCAGTTTTCCACCTGTATTTTCAGGATGGAAAGTTCTTGAAAAATACATTTTTTTTCCATCATAACTTATTAATGGGAATCCTTCTTCTGCAGGTGAATTGATATTAGAATTCAGCTTTACGGGCTCGGTAAACTGTTCCATTTTCTGAGCTGAAACACTTAATAATGAAAAAAGCCATATGTGAATTCCAATAATCCTTAGCATCGTCTAAAAAACCAAACCGATTAAAATTTCGTGACTACCCGAGTTGTAGTGAACCAAAGCGTTTGTATTCACGTCAAATGAATATCCTATTCTCGTATTTCTATATTTCATGCCAGCCAAAAATACCATAGCACTATTTATTCTATAGATAAAGCCTCCCCAATATTTTTCCCGGTTGGCCAGAATTGCTGATAAGTCCAATGACAGAGGCACATCATCCGTATATCGAAGTAAAAATCCAGCTTTTAAAACAAAAGGTCCTTTAAGCGAAAAACTGTATTGCGAATGCACATAATGATGCAACTGTAATTCAATTGCAGAGCTATTTGAAACAAACCATATCTGATTTCTAAGTATTTGTCTGGCAGAATAACCTATCTGAAGTTTATCGGAGTAAAATAATAAACCCCCGTTGAAATTCATGAAATTACTGGATAAATTTTGACCAACAAAATCATTGAAGGTTTTATCATTAGGCTCAATTAATGTCAGGTTTTCAGAAGAAAAATTGTATGTGACCAAACCGGCTGTTACACCGGCTGAGAATTTATATTTTTTACCAACAGGAAGGTGGAAAGCATATGAAAGATTGCTTGAAAACCGCCTGATCTGACCATAATTCTCAGATTGAATAGTTGCTCCAAGTCCATGCCTGAATTTCTTCGTTTTGCTTTTAAATAAGCTCTGATATTTGGATGGATCACTGATCCGGATGGACATGGGTTCATACGATTTTGCAGGTTTATCACCCAATAAAGAATTGGCATTTACATAATAAACAGAAGGTGAATTAGTAAATCCTGTCCATTGTTTTCTATAATTCAAATTCAAATAGAAATGATCATCAATGCCTGCAAATGCCGGATTTATAATAAAAGGATCTGCATCATAGTGATTAAGCAACATGAGCTGCTGACCAAATGAATTAAATCCAGTGGTAAATACCCCAAAAATCCATATGATCAATATTTTTCTCATCTGATTATGGTAACATTCCCTGTGAATGCTTTTTGTCCATTTTTTAAATCCACAATATAATAATAGGTCCCTGTAGGAAGAGACTTTTCCTTCCAGCCTCCATCCCAAGCTACCTGATAACCAATAGATTCAAATATTTTGTCTCCCCAGGCATTGTAAATGCTCACATGACAATCTGGAAAACGTTTAATTCCTTTTAATTCCCAACTTTCATTTTTCAGTAATCCGTCTGAATTGCCTGGTGTAAAAGCAGTGGGGATCAGTATTTCAAACAAAACCTGTATTTGAATTGAATCCTCTGTTTTGCATCCGTATTGAGAAGAAGCTTTTACTTTATAGCTTATACTTACTTCAGGAACAGCCTGGGGCGATTGCGCATAGGGATCATCAAGATATTCTATCGGTGTCCATTCAAAATCTACAGTATCCTGAGTGCTTACATAAAGTTTTACAGCATCTCCAAAGTAAATGGTGGTGTCATCTCCTAAAACTATTTTCGGTCTTGGATAAACCACCACTTCAAATGTGCAAACTGCCGAATTCCCTGCTACATCTTCCAGCTGGTAAATATTGTTGGTTTTGCCAAGTGAAAAAGCAGATCCTGGTGGCGATCCACTTAACAAGCTTAAATTTACTGATGAGCAATTATCACTGTGAAGAGGGAGGTTAAAATTTACGATACTATCACAGGATTCCACCTTACCGGGACATTCGATCAGTGGTTTTTCTGTATCACGAACTGTTACCTTAAACGAACAGTATGCTTTATTTCCTGATGGATCAGTGACTTCATAATTTACATTAGTCTCTCCTACAGGGAAAGATGATCCACTGGCCAGCCCGGATAACATGGTCAGCTTTAAACCCGAACAATTATCTTCAACCTGTGGTAAATCATAAGTTAAAATGGCCTCACACATACCGCTGTCATTTGAAATGATCGTATCATTGGGACAATTTATCTTTGGATTCTCTACATCCCGAATAATCACTTTAAAATGACATGAATCCGTATTTCCGGAAGCATCAGAAACTACATATATTTCATTAGTAACTCCCACATTGAAAAATGAACCTGGATCAAGTCCTGAGACTCTTTGTGTACTGGCTCCCGTGCAATTGTCAATTCCGACAGGAGGAATAAATGTAATAGTATCTCCACACAATTGAGCTTTATTGATGGTCGTAATATCTGACAAACAGCTGATGACCGGGGAAACTGAATCTTTAACAACAATATTAAATGAACAACTTGCTTTTTCACCCGCATCATCGATCGCTGTATAGATCACCTCATGGGTTCCGACCGTAAATGTATCTCCTGGCTGATAATTGCTATAAAATGTATCTAGATGACAATTGTCTGAAGCGGTAGGAGCCGCCCATGAAACGATTGCTTTACAAGTAATGCTATGTGCATAGCTTATTATTCCTGAAGGGCAATTGGATATCAGCGGTTTTTCATTGTCAAAGAAACTGACTACCACAGTATCATAACCCCTGCATCCAGCTTCGCTTATTACTTCACCAACAATTGAATCTTTAATTCCTGTAATATGTGAATAGCTTTTACTATTAGCGAGCAAAAGGGTTTTATCTGTTTTTAGCCAATTGACAGAATCAGTTGGACGACCTGCAATATATAAAATCACAACACCTAAGCAGGTATCTATATCTTTTCCTAGATCGAAATGAGGTATGAACAAATCTTCCTGGCTCTCAAATGCTCCAATGTCAGCAGTGCCATTAAAATCGCGTGCCAGTGACCGCTGATCAGTCGTTAACTGGGTAAGAGGATCTCCATTATCCAAAGCAGGACTTCCACACAGGAGTTCGTGTGTCATGGTACTGCCCCCATAAAAATCAAGGCTCCCTATCAAAGGATCAATCTGGCTTGAAGAGTTGCCTACAATATCTCCTGTTGCTCCTTGCAGACCTGAACTATCACTATTTCCCAGGAGATTATAGCCATTGCTATTCATATAACAACGTGAAGACAAGCCCCGATAAATATCATCTCCATAATGTTTTAAACAGGTATTATTCGCGATAATGCTACTGCTGAATGTAGTAATCACAGTATCCTTATAATTAATAAATGAATTGGCAAAACCTCCTCCCCTGTCGCCAGCATAATTAAATGCGATGGTGCTGCTAACTACATCTGTAATCGGAATAATGGAGGAGATTGATTTGTTATTAATACCTCCACCTAAAGAGCCTGCATAATTATGAGAAATAGTTGAATTGATAATCTGAAGTGTCCCTTCGGAATTGAATATGGCACCCCCGTTGGAATCCGATTTATTAAACGAAAATGTACTCTCGTAAATGGATGCATCTCCGAAATTACAGATTGCCCCTCCGTCCTGGGTGGCTTTGTTGTCGATAAAGAAACAGCGAATAATGATCAGGTTTCCATAGTTACGGATTGCGCCTCCACTCGCAGAGGGAGATGCTTTTCCGTTTCTAAGTGTCAGATCTTCAAGCTGCAGCTTGTATCCGAGGGCAATCTCAAAAATGCTTTGTAACGCATTGCCACTGATGGTGAGCTGGTCTGCCCCCAATCCTTTTATGGTCAGGTTTTTATTGGAAATCATTAACAAACCGGAGCTGAGAACAATGCTATCATTTGTGAGTGAGCTACTAAATTCAATAATATCTCCACTATTCGCATTGAAAATAGCTTCACGTAAAGTACCAGCGCCTGAATCGTTTTTTGAAGTGACAGTAATGGTTGAAGCGAAAATTTGAAGGACAGCTACCTGGAATAGGAGAACTAAAGTCAGCTGCTTATATCTGCAAATAAAAGGATTTAAAATATCCATAATCAGACGAATTTAAACGTCTTCAGCTTAATTCATTTCAGAACTTTTTCACACTAAGTAATCAAAAATAACTAAATAGATTTAATCTTTTTAAGACATGAATCCTAATTATAAAACATCCATTTCCACAGATCCTTATAGGAAATTTTAGTGCCATGAAGTAAGATACCCACCCTGTATATCCTTCCCGCAATCCATACTGTAAAAACGAATGTCACTATCAGCAATGCCATTGAAACAACTAACTGGTATAATGGAACATCAAAAGGGACCCTGGCAATCATGATGATGGGCGATGTAAAAGGAATCATCGATAACCAAATAGCAACCGGACTGTGAGGTGCCCTGATGACTGCTTGCATGGCCACAATGGCAATAATCAGAGGTATCGTTATGGGTAGCATAAATTGCTGCATATCAGACTGATTATCAACTGCAGCTGCAATGGCTCCCAGCAAAGAGCTATATAATAGATAACCACCAATAAAATACACAAGAAACATACTCAGAATGAAGGGAATGTTTAAAGCAGACATGCCGCTTAAAAAACTATCCATTCCCTGCTGGGCATTCTGGACTCCCATATCAGGCAGTTTCATGCCAACAAAGGTGATCGCCAATATAAAAAGCACCCATAAAAAGAACTGGGTTAATCCTACCAGGGCCACACCAATAATTTTACCCATCATGAGTTCAAATGGCTTTACAGAAGATACTATTATTTCCACTATCCTGTTCTGCTTCTCTTCATGTATCCCCCTCATTACCAGGCTTCCATAAATAAAAACAAACATATAGATCAGGAAACCCGCTACT
Source organism: Bacteroidota bacterium (assembly GCA_016776505.1). GTDB lineage: Bacteria > Bacteroidota > Bacteroidia > CAILMK01 > JAAYUY01 > JABINZ01. The sequence goes on along the minus strand of JADHTG010000021.1, from coordinate 13,525 downwards.
GATGAGACCACCATAGACTGGTCGGTGTTATCTCGCTCACTACCTGCAGGACCAATCATTTCATGATTTATTTGAATATCAGGAGCCAGCTGGTTGATCACCTCTTTTTCCAATCCAAGTGCATTAATTCGCTGGTCCTTAATCAATGAAGATAATTCAGATTCTAACCTGCCTTCAACAAAATTCGCACTGTTTTTACAGGAGGATAATTTGAACTCGGAAGGATCATCAATCTCAAATTCCGGAATAACCAACAAATGAAAATCCTTTTGTTGTTTCATAAGCTCCAGGATTTGCTGCTCTGTTCCCTTTTCTGCGTATGAAAACTTCATATCCTCGCTATCCTGGAAATAATGATCATACAAACCGGAATAATCAATGACAGTCACCTGCTGCTTTTCATAGCCGGGATTTACAGACATATATACAGAGAATCCGATCAAACCAGCATATAATACCGGCAATAAAAAAGTAAGAATCCAGAATGTTCTTTTTCTTACCCTCACTGAATATTCCCGGCTAATTATATATTTAAACTTGTTCATCGGCCTGTGTATTTACCAGTGAAATAAAAATATCATTCATAGAAGGAATAATTTCATTGACAGAATATATATCTCCATATTGCAACCAAAGAGGCATCACCTCATTGACCCTGACATGCTGATCCAGCATAAACCGGATGGTGGTTCGCCCCTGTTCATCCAGTCCTTTATTCTCAAACGAATTCCAGAATTGATTCCTTCCTGGAATATCCCTGGATTCAGCACCATCGTAAATAATTTCAAATATATTTTTACTATACGTTTGCCTTATTTCATTCTTATTTCCATCCAGGACCTTATTTGCTTTGTTGATCAAGGTCACATAATCACAAAGTTCTTCCACCGAATCCATGCGATGTGTGGAAAGCATGAAAGTAGTCCCCTGTTCTTTTAATTCCTTGATCCTTGATTTCACCAGTTCCACATTCAATGGATCAAATCCGGTAAATGGTTCATCCAGAATTACAAAATCAGGATCATGCATGATTGAGATGATGAATTGAAGTTTTTGCTGCATTCCTTTTGATAATTGTTCTACTTTCTTATACCACCAATCATAGAGGTCAAATTCCTTCAGGTATTTTTTTATTGTCTCCCTGGCTTTTGCCCCTGTCATTCCTTTAAGGGCTGCCAAATACAGCATATGTTCCCCCACTTTCATTTTTGGGTAAAGGCCTCTCTCTTCCGGCAGGTACCCCATTTTCTCCACGAATTCTCTTTTAATCGGCTTTCCATTAAACAGTATTTGGCCTTTGTCAAGAGTTATGATCTGGTTAATTATCCTGATCAAAGTGGTTTTTCCGGCACCATTGGGACCCAATAATCCGAAAATTTTATTCTTCGGTATCTGAAGTGAAATATCATTGAGTACCAAATGATTCCCAAATGACTTTGAAACATCCTTAATATCAAGTACATTCATAAATAGAAAAATGATTTTATGTCAAATTATTCGTCATCAGCAATTGTTTTTTTATGAAAACACTGTCTGCAAAGAGGCTGATAACTATCCTTTTCACCAATCAAAATTTGTGATTTTTCTTCTGAAATTCGGAATGAATGACTTGCCAAGCTGCCACATTCTATGCAGATGGCATGTAGTTTTGTAACATACTCTGAAACAGTTAATAATGCAGGCATGGGACCAAATGGTTTCCCGTTGGAATCCATATCCAGTCCGGCCACAATGACCCGCTTTCCTTTCAAAGCTAAATATTGGATCACATCCACAATGGCTTCATTAAAAAACTGCACTTCATCAATCCCAATAACATCTGCTTCCTCATAGAATTCAATGATTTCTATAGCACGCTCGACTCGTATGGAAGGAATTGCATTTGCATCATGAGAAACCACTTCATCTGAACTGTATCGGGTATCCACCTTTGGTTTGAATATAGAAACTTTCAAATTGGCAATTTTTGCTCTTTTTAGCCTTCGGATCAATTCTTCCGTTTTACCACTAAACATGGGTCCGGCAATAACTTCAATCCACCCTTTATCATATTTTTTATTTAAAAGTGGCTCAATGAACATTTTTTATGGTTGAATTAAAACAGGATTTTTAGTGAGCTAAATTTAGCAAGAGTAATCTAATGTTTAATGATAATTATAAAATATTCTGAGCAACTGCAATTATTCTAATTCTGGTAAAAGGAATGAGCTATGCAATATCCTGAATTATCAACAGTTAGTTAAGAAAAGCTTTTAGTACTGGCTATTTATATATCTATTTTTGAATCAAATATGAAAGAAGTGGAAATCCTAAATCAAATTCAACTTACACTTGATCAGATCAATGTTTTGATAGATCAGATGAAAACTCAGTCCGGCCGGGTTAAATCGATTGAAATAGATTTATTGAAATCTAAAATAGTTCAGCTTTATGACCAGCTTCAAAACCTGCCCCCTATTTTAACTGAGGAGATCAAAACCGAAGATGTTGCTGTTGAAATTGTGGAGGATGAAAGGGAAAAAATTGAAATAGAAGAAAAATCAGCCATAATGGATGAAGCTGATGATCAATCCATTGAGAAAAAGAAGGAATCGGTTGAGGAAGTAGCATTAGATCACCCTGAGAATAAAAAAGAAATTATTGAGGAAAGTGCTGTAGAAACAAGCAAGGATGAGATCACACCCAAAACAGGACATGAAGAATTTAAAGAGGAAATAAATGCAGAGGAATTCAAAGAAGAAATAAGTGAAAAGAAAGATCTTCAGCTGGAATTCAAACCAGACATTTTTGATGAGGCACAGCAACAAATAAAAAAGAAATCTGTTCACGAGAAGTTTACAAGAACAGAACCTTCAGTGAATGAAAAGATTGCCAGCTCAAAAGTACAATCTTCTGTAGGTGACAGCTTACAAAAAGGACCCATTACTGATTTTAAGTCTGCCATTTCTTTGAATTTAAAACTCAGCCTGATTAAGGATCTTTACCAGGGGGATCAGAAAGAATACAGGAAAATGATAGATTTTCTTAGCAAATGCAAAAACTATTCGGAAGCAAAAATGTATTTAACCAATGAAAAAGAAAATCGCAAACATTGGACCGATAAACCGGAACTGGTTGAAAACCTGATGGATTTAATTACCCGAAGGTTTCGAATGGATTAATTGAAGTAATGCCTGTATTCCAGCTCCAGTTTTAAAAATACACTCATCATCAAAGTAAAGCCCAGCAAGGATGATCCTCCGTAACTGATGAATGGCAATGGAATTCCAATCACAGGGAACAAGCCTAAGGTCATGCCAATATTTATTGCAAAATGAACAAATAGTATAGATAATACACCATATCCGAATATCCTGGTATACCTGAATTTTTGCTTTTCAGACAAATAAAGTATCCGCAGTATTAAACTAGTGAATAATAGTAAGAGAACAACACTTCCGAGCAGTCCGTATTCTTCTCCTATGGTGCAGAAAATAAAATCCGTTTTTTGTTCTGGTATAAAATTGAATTTTGTTTGCGTTCCGTTTAAAAAGCCCTTGCCTGAGAATCCACCGGAACCTATTGCAATTAATGATTGATGCACATTGTATCCTGAACCCTGCAGATCGATATCCTTTCCTAATAAAACGTTGATTCTGGATTGCTGATGCGGTTGTAAGGCATGGGTAAAGAGATAATCGACACTGAACATGAAAGCAGTTGCAAAAATGATGGATGCAACACTTATCGCAATGGCTCTTTTTCTGTTGGTTGTCAGGTAAATGATGAACAATGCCACCAGGATTAAAATTCCGGTGATGTACAGAAAATTCACCAACAAGGCAAGGATAAACAAGATCGCTAATAATAAAGGGACAAATAGAAAAAAACCCGGCAAACCCTGACGGTAAAGAACAATTATCAGGGAGATAAACACAATGGCTGATCCAATGTCATTTTGAAGTACAATTAAGCCCATTGGTAATCCCACCATAATAAATGCAATGGAATAATGTCTGAATTTAGATACATTCACATCCGTGGTATCCAGGAATCTGGTAAGTGCCAGTATGGTCCCGAATTTTGCCAATTCTGATGGTTGTAAGCTGAAACCGCCATAAATTAACCAGGATTTTGATCCGGCAACTTCATTTCCGAATAGCAATGTGGCAACCAGAAGTAATAAAGTAATAACATAAATTGGATAAGAAAGATTGATAAAAAAACGAACATCGATTATCATGACGACAACAAATACCAACAAACTAACGCCCAGCCATTTGATCTGCTTTCCCACACTGCTGCTAAAATCAATCCACTTAGTATTTCCCTCGCTGTATTCAGCTGAAAAAATGTTGAGAATTCCAATGAGAATTAAGACGATTACAAGTGTCGTAGTCAGAAAATCAATATTCTTAATATAGCTCCTTTCCTGCATTTTTATTCACTGTTTTCATCCGTTATAGTTTCTGATTCAGTTGCATTTTCTTCCTGCACAATAGTAATTTCATCCACTCTTTTGATCACCTTTGGATGATATACCCCTTTAATTATGATATCTTCTATCCACCTGGTCCCTTCACTTGGTTTGGCCTCACTTAAATAATATTCCGTTACCAGAAAACATATGGGTGCAGCCCAATGAGCACCCTGTCCGGCATTTTCAATAACAGCAGCTACAGCAATCTTAGGATTATATTTTGGTGCAAATGAAATAAAAACAGAATGATCTTCCCCATGAGGATTTTGTGCTGTACCCGTTTTTCCGCAAATCTGATAGGCCTTGAAATAGGGTCCGTAACGAATGGCAGTGCCAATTCTGGGAACATTCGCCATCGCATCAATTACCACACGATATTTTGAGGTATCCATTTGGATCAGGTGTTTTTCATATTTTTTCCCGTATTGCCTGCCTTCATCCATATATGATTTTACTAAATGAGGAGTGATATAATATCCCCGGTTTGCGATAGCCGCAGAAAAATTTGCCAACTGCAGGGGAGTCAGGCTAATTTCAGCCTGGCCAATGGCAAGTGAAAGGATATTGGTTGATTTCCACCTGTTTCTTCCATAGATTTTATCATAACGGTCTGTTTTAGGTAATATCCCTTTAGCCTCATTAAAAAGATCAACCCCCAGTTTTTGACCCAGTCCAAATTCAATCACGTCATTGCGCCAATTATTATAACCATCATAAATGGAAGGAAAAGTATTTAAATCAATCACATTTCGAAACACATGACAATAATATGCATTGCAAGACTGTGTTAACGATTGCTTTAAGTTAAGTGGTGAAGCGTGTGCATGACATGCTATTCTTAAATTACCAATATAATAACCTCCCGGACAGCTATAAGCAGTAGATGGAGCAATAACGCCTTCTTTCAGGCCAATTAGGGCCATCGCTACCTTGAAAGTAGATCCCGGTGGATACATAGCCGTGATAGCCCTGTTAAATAAAGGATTGTCGGGATCGGCTGCCAGTGAATTGTAATTCATGGATCGATCACGACCATAAAGTACAGATGGATTATAGGAAGGACTACTCACTATGGCAAGTATTTCTCCGGTTTCCGGTTCGATGGCTACAATGCTCCCTTTCTTTCCTTTGAGTAATGATTCTGCGTATTGCTGTAATTCAAGATCCAGGCTGCTTAGAAGGTTTGTTCCTGTTACAGCAGGCCGGTCTAATTCACCGTCCAGATAACTGCCCTGTTCGGTATTGTACACATCCATCAGGACATATTTTTCTCCATAAACTCCTCTCAGCTCATTTTCATATACTTTTTCCAGGCCACTCTTACCGATGTTGTGGCCCTGCAGATAATATCCTTCAGAAGACTCTATCTCCTCCTTGTTCACTTCTCCAATATAGCCCAATACATGAGCAGCTATTTCATAGGGGTATTTCCTGATGGACTCAGGCTGTACAAAAAACCCCTTGAATTCATAAAAGCGCTCTTGCAAAATTCCATATGTTTCAAGAGGAATATTATTAATAAAAATGGAAGGCTTCCTGTAGGAGAATTTTTTAATCTCGCTCAGTTTTTCTTCGTATTCTTCTTTTGTAATTTGCAGAATATCACACAATTCAGATGCATCTTCAAGATTTAGTTGAGCCGGGATCACCATTAAATCATAGACAGGAGCATTGGAAACCAGAATTTTGCCATTCCTATCATAAATCAATCCTCTGGGTGGTTTAATGATTTTCCTTGAAAGCACGTTTTTTTCAGCAAATTGCTTGTACTTTTCTGCAAAAACCTGAAGGAAAAATAAACGTAGGAAAAATACAACTCCAACAAAAATTATAAAAAAAACTACCACCTTATGCCTGGACTTATGAATTATCATTAGCCTTCATTTTTTTTCAGAAAGAAAAACAATTCATAAATAAAAATAAATAATAATGAAATGAGGGTGGTTAACAGGATTTTAAGCAAAGTGAAACCAAAATCTCTGAAACTCAATATTTCCAGCATATAAAGTGCCTCGTGATGAATAGATACCATGGTAAGGGAGTAAATAATATATCCTCTCAAACCAAAACTTCGGATATGAGGTTCAATGATAGAATCGGGTTCTTTATCTCTTACAAACTGCCCTGCCAGTAATGGCCTTAAAAAAGCTATAAAGGTTGACGCAGCCGCGTGAATGCCATAAGTATTAGAAAATATATCCATCGCCAGGCCCACAGCAAATGCAATGATAATAAATGTTGTTTTGGGCAGATTTACAGGTAAAAATAAAATAAAATAGACATAAATATACGGATGTACAATTCCAAATAAATGAATATTATTGAGGACAAAAATCTGGATTAACATCAGAATTAAGAAATGAAGGAAATAGATGAAAATTCTTCTGATCATTTTTCCAAACCCTCCAATTCGCTTTGTTCAAGAATATTTATTTTCTCTACCACATACACCATTCTCAGGTTTTTTATGTTTACATTTAAGTGAAGATAAATCTTATAAAAGCTACCTCCACTTACCAATTCATAGCTTTCCACATGGCCAATTGGGGTATTTTCAGGAAAAAAATTTGAATAGGGACCAACCACTATCTTCTGGCCCACCTGGACATCTATGTGACTTGGAATATCTTTTAATACAAGCCGGTCAGGATATCTTCCATCCCATGAAACAGATCCAATTTCACCGTTTTCCACTATCCTGGCATTGACTCTGAAGTCATAGGATAGCACAGAGATAGCAAGTGCATAATTTGCGGAAACATGTTTGATGACTCCTGCAATTCCCTTATCACTGATAACCCCCATTCGGGTGTTTACTCCTTTTTCCTGACCAATGTCCAAAGTAAGATAGTTATTTCGTTTATCGATGGTGTTATTGACCACATAGGCCGGTTTGAGAAAATAAGTTAAATGCTTAACCGAATCAGTGTACAAACTGTCAGATTTAACTTTTTTAAAGGTAGTATACAACTCTGCTCTCAATCGGGCATTTTCCAACAAAAGGCTGTCATTCATTCTTTTAAGGAAAAGGTATTTGGTTGATTTTTCCACTTTGGCATAAACAAAACCATTTACCCCCTGTAGTGAGTTAAAAAAAACGGATTTATGATAGGGAAGGTTGGAAATAATTAATGTTAAGGCGACAGCTTCCAGCAACAGGAAAAGCAATGGATAATGAAATCGTTTAAAAAAAAGAAATAATCTAAACATTTAAATAAATGGTATTGCTGCTTATGCTTTAAAATTCAAGCCCAAAATTAAGAAATAAGAAACTTAAATTTATTTATATTTTTCAACGCAATACCGGTTCCTCTGGCAACAGCACGAAGGGGATCTTCAGCGACATGAACGGGCAATTTATTTTTCTCAGAGATTCTCTTGGCTAAGCCTCTTAATAGTGCACCACCACCGGTTAAATAAAGACCTGTTTGGTAAATATCTCCTGACAATTCAGGAGGAGTCATTTCTAAAACTCTCAAAATAGCTTCTTCTACTTTTGTGATTGATTTATCCAGTGTTTGTGCTATTTCACTATATCCAATGGAAACTTGTTTAGGGATACCGGTCATTAAGTCTCTTCCGTTGACCAAATAATTTTCAGGAGGATTATCAAGCTCAGTTAATGCTGCTCCTACTTCTATTTTAATTCGCTCAGCAGATCTTTCACCTATCAATACATTATGTTCTCGTCTCATGTACTCGATGATATCTGAATTGAATTCATCTCCAGCTATCCGAATGGATTGGTCACAGACTATTCCGCCAAGTGCAATCACAGCAATTTCTGTAGTACCTCCTCCGATGTCAATAATCATATTTCCAATGGGTTCTTCTACATCAATTCCAATCCCGATAGCCGCTGCCATAGGTTCATGAATTAATTTGACTTCTTTGCAACCGGCTTTTTCAGCAGAGTCTTTTACAGCTCTTTTTTCAACTTCGGTAATTCCTGACGGGATACAAATAACCATGCGGAGGTGAGGAGAAAACAAAGTACGCTTTCGTTTCACCATGCTGATCAAACCTCGAAGCAACTGTTCAGCAGCTTGAAAATCAGCAATTACACCATCTTTTAATGGCCTGATAGTTTTCACATTTTCATGTGTTTTACCATGCATTTGCATGGCAGGAGTTCCAATTGCAATAACCTTTTTGGTTTGATTGTCAATGGCAATAATGGAAGGTTCTTCCACAGCTATTTCATCATTATAAATGATAATGGTGTTTGCAGTGCCAAGGTCGATGGCTAAATCCTGGACGAATAAACTCATTACTCCCATACAATCAATGTTTAAAATGTCTTATACCTGTAAATACCATAGAGAGGCCATGCTCATTGCAATAATCAATAGATTCCTGATCACGAATAGAACCTCCAGGTTGAATAACGGCTGTTATCCCATTTTCGTGTGCAGTCTGCACAGAATCAGCAAATGGGAAAAATGCATCAGATGCTAAAACAGATCCATTTAAATCAAAATTAAATCTTTTCGCTTTTTCAATGGCCTGATTCAATCCATCAATACGTGAGGGTTGTCCCATTCCTGCTCCTATTAATTGATTATTTTTAACGATAGCCAGTGCATTTGATTTCAAATGTTTTACAATTCTGTTGGCAAATAAAAGATCATTTAGCTGTTTATCATTGGGTTTTGTATGGGTGACCATATTCAAATCTTCTTTTTGCTCCACATGCTCATCCCTTTCCTGTGTTAACAATCCAAATAATGCAGTTTTGATTTCTTCTTTAGGGAAATCGCAACTAACCAACTGTAATATAATTCTGTTTTTCTTCGACTTGAGAATCTCCATGGCATCAGCCTCATAGCCTGAAGCAATAACCACCTCAAAGAAAATCTTGTTCATTTCTACTGCAATATCTTTGGAAATGATTCCTTTGGTGACAATAACTCCCCCGAAGGCTGAAACAGGATCCCCAGCAAGAGCATTTTTCCAGGCATCCAGCAAATTGTCACAGCTAGCTAATCCACAAGGATTTAAATGCTTGAAGATTGCAAAAGTATGCTCATCAAAATCATAAATCAGCCGCATGGCACTGTCGATATCCAGCAAGTTATTGTAGGAAAGTTGTTTTCCATGATGCTGGAAAAAAGAATCTTCCAGATCGCCATAAAAAAGGGCTGTCTGATGAGGATTCTCTCCATACCTGAGTTTTGAAGCATTCCCAAAACTTCTTTTCAATGACTCATTTGTATCATTTGAAAAATAGTCAAAAATATTCTGGTCGTAGCTGGAACTTACATTAAATGCCTGAATAGCCAACAGTTTCCTGTCATTTAAGTCTGAATGCCCGTTCTTTTTTTCCAGTATATCCAGAATAAAAGCATATTGATCTTTGGATGGAACAACAAGTACATCCTGAAAATTCTTAGCCGCTGCACGAATCAGGGAAATTCCACCAATATCGATTTTTTCTATTATATCTTCTTCCGTTGCACCTTTCTGAACTGTTTCTGAAAAGGGATAGAGATCAATGATGACTAAATCAATAGTTTCAATTCCATATTCTTCCCTTTCACTTTGATCCGTTTTATTTTCTTTTCTTGATAATATTCCACCGAATATTTTGGGATGAAGGGTTTTGACACGTCCACCAAAAATGGATGGATAGTCTGTGATATCCTCCACTTGAACAGCTTCAAAGCCTTTACTTTGAATGTAATTAAATGTACCTCCGGTTGATATGATCTTGACATTCAACTTCTTAAGCATTTCCAATATAGGAAGTAAACCATCTTTGTTGTATACGCTGATGAGTGCAGTTTTGATTAATTTCACGACCTGATCTTTATAACATTATTATTCCGAGGAGCAAAGGTATTAAAAAATAGATGGTAATTATCTGATGCAATCATAATTTAAAATGCTTATTTACACAACCTAAAGTATAGAAATAATAAATGTTTGGCCTGGTCAAATTAAATAATAATAAATAATATAATTTGGCGCATGTAAATCGTGTTTTGATATATGCATTTCAATACATCCCTCTATTCTCAACTTTTGTGTAATTTTACAGCTTTAAAGCATTTATTATTATTATTATTATATGTAAGGACTTAGCAGATGTTACTTATTAGAAAAATCATATTATTTTATGCTTTAATTTTTTCGCTCAGCAGCTTGTTCGCTCAAAAACAAACTCATCAGTGGTATTTTGGCAACCTGGCTTCCATCCATTTCAATAGTGGAAGTCCCCAGCCTCAAACCAACAGCGTTATGACTGCATGGGGAGGCTGCGCAAGCATAGCTGATTCAAACGGGGATTTGCTTTTTTACACCAATGGTTCCACCGTGTATGACAAAACCCATAAAGTCATGCAGAATGGAAGCGGATTGATGGGTACATCAACCTATTATAATTATGGCCATTCGGTGATCATTGTGCCGCGTCCTGGCAACCCAAATGTTTATTACATTTTTTCCATCAGCAGAAATAATTCATCATATAACGATGCGATCCGTTTTTCGACAGTAAACACTATTCTCAATAATGGGAAAGGTGCAGTTCAATACCGGAATACCCTCTTGCTTGAAAAAACACTGGATGCAAAAATAACGGCTACACAACATGCAAATGGAACGGACTACTGGGTTATCGTTCATGAAACCAACTCGAATAAGTTTTATTCTTTCCTGGTTTCCAGTGCCGGTGTCAATTCAACACCGGTTACCTCTTTTGCAGGACGAAGTTTGTTTTTCCCCTTTACCTATAACTGGTGGAGTGGCAATTTAAAAGCATCTCCTGATGGTACTAAAATAGCCTCTACTTATCATCATTATTATATGTACAGCAGCGATTCCACGGCCTGTGAATTATTTGATTTCAATAATTCAACTGGTAAGCTGTCAAATGTAAAAGAGCTTTACCTGGATAATTTCAATTATTTCTGGTACACAGCTTCTGCTGCAATCGAATTCTCACCTGATGGATCCAAAATTTATTTAACGGATCACCCAAATTACTGGACTGCCTATCAGTTCGACATTTATCAATTTGAAGTCCATGCAGGAACTGCACAGGATATCAACAACTCCAAAGTCAAAGTGGCGACTTCTTATAAGGGTAGTTTTTGGTATTGGTATTCTGGAGCCATGCAACTGGCTTCTGATGGTAAGATTTATGTCAATCGTTATGGATCAACCTATTTAGCAGCTATCAATGCTCCCAACCAAAAAGGAATAGGTTGTTGTTTTGAGGATTCCGCGGTCGGACTGGCCGGAAAAACATGCTACAATGGCCTGCCTCTTTTTGTACAATCCTGGCTTTATAAACCGGTGTTTGAATTTGAAGATGTATGTGTGAATGATTCAGCACATTTTACCATTGTGAATGAAAGCTGCCTGGACTCGGTGCTATGGAACTTTGATGATCCTGGTTCAGGTCATGACAGCATCTCAACCGACTTCGCACCTGCTCATTTATTTAGCAGTCCTGGTGTTTTTGATGTGACATTGACAACCTATCGAATGGGGACTGAAAATACAACAAGCTATGAAATAAATGTATTTGCAAATCCTGATGTGAAGTTCTTTGTAAACGATACTTCCCAGTGCTTTACTGATAATTATTTTATTTTTTCAGACAGCTCTACCATAAGCCAGGACAGCATAGTAAATAACTTTTGGGATTTTGGAGACGGTGTGAGTTTCAGCGAAATGATTTCTGATACAAATCACAGCTATTCTTTTACTGATACTTTCGAAGTAAAATTAGTCGTTACCAGCAACAAAGGCTGCATGGATTCGATGATTCAGGATGTGTATGTGAATCCGGAACCCAACCCGGGATTCTCAATCAATGATACTGTTCAATGCCTGCACGGCAACCTGTTCGATTTTACAAATTCAACATCCATTGCATACGGGAACCTGGCTTATTACTGGACATTCGGAGATACAGGAAGTTCAAGCCAAAAAGATACTACTTACAGGTATTATTCTCACGATACTTTCCTGGTTACAATGATTGTCAACTCGGAAATGAATTGTGCAGATACCTTGTCGAAAAATGTGTATGTACATCCTTCCCCTTTGGCGATATTCTTTATAAACGACACTTCCCAATGCCTGGCCCAAAATGAATTTGTTTTCATAGATAGTTCAACTATTTACCAGGATACCCTGAACTACTTATGGGATTTTGGAGACGGTTCCTTTGCATCCATTGATGATACATCACACATCTACCAGCAAGATGGCACATTTGCAGTAAAACTGATCGTCAGCTCAAGTCTGGGATGCCCGGATTCCATGATTCAGAACCTGCACGTCAGACCAGATCCTATACCTGAATTTGCAATTAATGATTCAGCCCAGTGTTTTAGGAATAATTACTTTAGTTTCACCAATAACTCGACTATCAACACGGGCAGCATGACCTATTATTGGGATTTTGGAGATAACAGTACTTCCACTCTTAAAGATCCGGATCATTCCTATTCATCACAAGATACTTTCAAAGTAAAACTGATTTGCACTTCAGATTACGGATGTGTGGATTCCATCTCAAAAACTGTAATTGTGCATCCTATGCCTGTAAGTGATTTCAGCATCAATGACAGTATCCAGTGTTTAAATGAGAATGTATTCAATTTAACCAACCTTTCTGCAATAAGCTCGGGCAGTTTATCCTTTCACTGGTCTTTAGGAAATGGATATACTTCCACTAGTACCGATGTTGTTAATTACACCTATATTGCAGAAAATATGTATATAGTTCAGCTAATTGCAGTTTCCAGTAATTATTGCAGGGATACAATTTCAAAGCAGCTAAGGATTAACCCTTCTCCTGCCTCCTCATTTGCTATCAACAAGGACAAACAATGTGAACGTTGGAATCGATTCAATTTCACCAATTATTCAACAATAAATTCTGGAAGCAATTCCTATGTTTGGGATTTTGGCGACTTCACAAATTCAACAGCCATAAATCCAACTAAAGTTTACATAAGTGATGACACATTCTCAATAAAACTTTTATCTATTTCGAACCTGGGATGCCGGGATTCTGTTTATCAATCGGTTATAGTATTTCCAAATCCA
>JADHTG010000099.1 GCA_016776505.1 Bacteroidota bacterium | reverse complement strand
TAGTTTATCTGCTCAACACACTTATAAATGTTTTCTGGCTTTGATGAAAATCTTTTTGTGTTTACAATAAGTTTGCAATGTTTGTGAGGACATCTATCTGGGCGAAATGAAAATGAGCACGGGGGGAAATAGTTCGGTGCGGGTAAATCAATTTTAATCCTTAATAACTCAGGTTCAAACGCATTTGCATTGTACAGCAAATAATTCAGCATTCCGAATTCTGAAATCAACAATCCTTAATTCATTCATCCCCATCCAAAGAACTGCTCTTTATTATTCTCCTCATCACATTCCTTAAGGTTGTTTTCCACATCAAGAATAACCTCCATTTCGCAGTTTGAATCATACACTTTTGCCCGGCAGACCTTACTCGTCACATTACCAATGTTTTTAATATCTACAGCAATAACAGTTCTTTGATGATTGTGATCCCAGTCAGGAGGATAAAATTTAACAACTGTAAGATCAGGACATTTTCTCTTTGAATTAATTAACCCACCTTACTAAGAGTCTGAAGCAATTTCATATTTAGTATTTCAATCCCCTTATGATGTATATTGATAATCTTATCTTTTTTGAGTTCTGATAAAACCCGAACAGCGCTTTCTGTGGACATTCCTGCCAGTTCAGCCATGTCTTTACGGCTGATAACGGATTGTATCATATTTGATTCAAAGATTTTTTCACTCAAATAAATCAATACATCTGCCACTTTTCCCAACGCTTGTTTATTGGATATTGCGGATAATCTTTTTAAATGGCTTGCAGTAATTCTACAATACCATTTCATGATCTCTTCAGCAAAAGCCTGGTTGTTATTTACAAGTTGTATAAATGTTTCTCTTTCAACCAGGCATATTCTACAGGGGGTAATGGCCGTACCGCTGAAATGATATACGTTCTCACCATAAAGTGAAGAAAGAGCAATGAAATCAAAAGGCTTAATAAAACTGAAGTTAAATCCTTTTTGCTGGTTCCCTTCAAGGTAATTTTTTGTTAATCCTTCTTTCAGAATCATGATGTAGGATGAAATAGCCCCCTGTTTGCAGATAGCTTCTCCTTTTTTAAAATCAACCTGGATTTTAAGAATTGTTTCAATTTCTGAATCTGTCAAATGAAGTGACTGAAGCCAATTTTGAAAATTATTTTCAGTTTTAACCTCTGCATTAGCTTGTTGATTTGATATTTTCAGTTCATCTATGGATTTTCTTAAATCCTTGTAGTGGATAAATTTTGCAATTTTCTCTGCTATTGTTTTCAATAAACGGCTTTCTTCAAACAAGAAAATGCCCTTCTCAATACGTAAGGGTTTGATGTAGCATATTTGGATGGTTCCAATAATTGCATTTTCAATAGTAATATTTGCACTTTGTGCAAGATCCGTTTTAATAAAACCAGGGGAGTAAATATCCAGTCCATTACATCTGATCCTGACTTTGCAAAGATCAGAATAGCGCCATCCTGTAGGAATTATTTCTACACTTCTTTTGAGAATATCCTCAAAGGGAGAATCAAAATCATTCAATAACTCATCGAGCCGGTAAATACAATTCAGCTCTTTCGTCTTTTCATTTAGGTTATCAAGGATATCCTTGAGTGATGAGTCTTCTTTCTTATGCATCAATTTTTATAAAGCTATCTTTTTCAGACAGTTTGCTTTGAGTCTTCAGCATGCAAAATTAGCTAAATATTAAAGGTTGTCGAAATGAAAAATATTTGATCTTGACTCAGTATCAGCGACATGATATTAATCAAGCGTATTCCCGTTTTTTTTGGATAGGTATTTTTTGGAGTAATACATTACATAGGATACTTTTGTCATCGATATCCCTGCCTTAAGCAGGTAATTTGGTTTAAATAAACAAAAAATAGGGTCATGAATGTTGAAAAAATTATGTTGGATCTTGAAAAGAAACATCCTGGTGAAGTAGAATATCTTCAGGCTGTCAGAGAAGTGTTGGAGAATATTGAAGATGTGTATAATGATAATCCACAATTCGAAACTGCAAATGTGGTAGACAGAATTGTTGAACCTGACAGGGTTTTAACCTTTAAAGTTCCCTGGGTAGATGATGATGGAAAAGTAAACGTGAATTTGGCTTACAGGATTCAATTCAACAATGCTCTTGGACCTTACAAGGGAGGATTGAGATTTCACCCCAGTGTGAACCTGTCCATATTGAAATTTCTTGGATTTGAGCAAATTTTCAAGAACAGCCTTACCACACTTCCAATGGGAGGTGCTAAAGGGGGATCTGATTTCAATCCAAAAGGAAAATCAGATGCAGAAATCATGCGCTTTTGTCAGTCTTTTATGCTGGAATTGTGGAGAATAATTGGTCCCGAAACAGATGTGCCTGCTGGTGATATTGGAGTGGGAAGCAAGGAGATCGGTTATTTGTACGGCATGTACAAAAAATTAGCAGCAGAAAATACGGGAATTCTCACCGGAAAAGGATTGAACTGGGGAGGTAGCCTGATTCGTCCGGAAGCTACTGGTTTTGGCAATGTGTATTTTGCAAACGAAATGCTCAAGACGAAAAATGAAAGTTTTTCAGGCAAAAGAGTGGGGATTTCCGGTTTTGGAAATGTTGCATGGGGTGCTGCATTAAAAGTAACTGAATTAGGTGGAAAAGTTGTAACCATTTCAGGTCCTGATGGATACGTATACGATGAAAAAGGAATTTCGGAAGATAAAATTGAGTACATGCTTGAATTAAGAGCCAGTAATGAAGATATAGTAAAACCTTATTCCTATGAGTTTCCATCTGCTCAATTTCATGAAGGAAAGCGTCCATGGGAAGAGAAAGTAGACGTTGCTTTGCCTTGTGCCACACAAAATGAGCTAGACAAAGAAGATGCTGAAAAACTCATCGAAAATGGTTGTATCTGCGTGTGCGAAGGAGCCAATATGCCCTGTACTCCTGAAGCTGTTGAAGTTTTCATTGAAAATAAAATATTATTTGCACCCGGCAAAGCAGCAAATGCAGGCGGTGTTGCAACATCCGGTTTGGAAATGTCTCAAAACTCCATGAAACTGCAATGGACAGGGGAAGAAGTGGATGAAAAATTGCACTGGATCATGAGCAGTATTCATCAGTCATGTGTGGATCATGGTACTGAAGAGGATGGTTTTGTGAACTATGTCAGGGGGGCAAACATAGCTGGCTTCCTTAAAGTAGCAAATTCCATGATAGATCATGGTGTTATTTAAGAAATTATTGTCCAGATTGATTTGAGAAAAATCCGGGTCATCCATGGATTATTAATTACTGGACTTTAGGACGAAATATAAATTTAAAAGTGGCAAATAAATCTTATTGTGTTTGTCTACTGTAATCATTTACCAGCCCATTACTTCTTTAACAAACGCTGAAAGTTCCCTGGCATTTTCCTGGTGTTGCCTGACATTGGGATGCCAGTTAGCTCCATAGCCATATTTGCCGTTGACACTTAATGAAAAATTGTAAATTCTTGAAAAACCATCATTATTTGCCAAATTCACGGCATATTGAATGTACAAACGGACTAAAGATTTTGTATTTACAGCATTGGGCCAGCCATCAATTAGCATGGGGCCGTCCAGGCAGATAATAGTTGTTTTTGGATAATGATTCTTAATCTTAATCAGGAATTTATAATATGCCCGGACAAATTCATCTTGCGGAGGCGGTCCGGTGGCAAAATCATTAGTTCCCAAATTAATGACGACCACATGTGGTGTCCAGTTTTTAAAATGCCACTTGATCTTTGGAAGGGGTTGTACCAGATCATACAATACGGGTACTGTCTGCTTTGTTGTATGATCGTAATTCCTGTAAACACCTTTACCTGAATAACAAATAGCAGAATATTCAGCATTTAGAAGTCGTGCGGTTATAGCTCCAATCGCCATGTAATTATTTTCGGTGTTTGGTTTAAAGCTGTTTCCCTTAATCGAATCCTCGTTGCCGTAACCAGCAATGATTGAGTTTCCTACAAATTCTATTCTCCTGTTTAAAGGCTTGGGTAGTTCAAGTAAAGAATCCCCTTCATCAAGTAAAAATCCACCAAAAATACATGGTCCACAAGCTGCTTCAGTTCGCTTGAATATGCGGATATGATGAGGTTCATCAGTCAAATCCTTTATTTTATAATAGGATGAGTCGTTTGGTGTATGCAGCACAATGGCCTCATTTGAATCAATAAAAACATTGAAATAATTATCCGTATAGGTCAGGGGATCAAAGGAATAATTGGCTAAATAAAAGGTAATGCTTGTGCCTGTAAAACGGGCTTCAATCATGCAGCCTGATTGGGCAAAAGTAACCTTTTCAGCATCCTTAAAACTAAACCTACCTGTGTAGCGGATATCAGGATGACTGGCTTTCACAAATGCCGATTGGTTGTCGATCGGCAAGCAAATATCCGGTTCATAAATCTCGACTTTATTGAAATAGTAAAACAGGTAGACAGTCAGTGCCATGAAAATGAAGAATAGGACAGAGAAAAAGATATGTATTTTATACGATTTCACCTTTTCATTTAAATGTCATACTTCGACAATACCTTTTTAATTTCAGCTGACCAAATTAAATATCCATAACGGTTTAAATGGATCCCATCCAGAGAATATTCAGATTTCAGACTTTTATTTTCGGAAAGTATTTTATTTAAATCCAGGTATTCCATTTCATTTTTAATGCAGTAGTCTTCCAACAGTTTATTCAGTTGTAAAACCTGATCATTCCAGTTTACATACCATGCTTCTTCTGCCTGGATAAATAAAGTGGACTGTATTACTGGGACAATTCCCCAACTTTTCATTTTGACAGCCATATGCCTTATATTGGCAAATACTTCGTCAACCGGAATTTTCATGCCGATATCATTAATACCTCCCATGATAAAACATATATTTGGTTTCTTATTAATTACTACATCGACATTTTTTTTCATGTTTGCAGTAATATCCCCATTAACAGCGTATTTAAAGATATCCCGTCTGTCCAGTAAAGTCTGCCAATCAGCCATTTGGGTTAAGGAATCACCAATAAAAGCAACCTGGTAGCCGGGCTGATTTGAGAAAGAAGAAAACAGGGCTAGCATAAGCAGAAAGATAGATTTATATAGGAAAGTCTTCATATAAAATAGGATATCTGCGAATTTATCTAATTTTATTCATAATTGGATTCAAATAATATACCCAAAACAATGAAAAAGTCCAACCATAAGATTGGACTCAAAACTTAGTAAAAAAGTGTATTTATGATAAATGTTAAACAGGCAAAGTTGAATTTGCTTAATTCTCTTTTAAAACATACTCATCATATTCTACCTCAAACCGCAGCTTATGCCTGGATTCTTCCAATGCAAGAGATGAAAAAATCTTTTTCAATTCATTTGTAGGTGCTTGTTCAGCCAGTTTTGTGTATAAACGAAACGCGGACTTTTCTCTTTTCATAGCCAAAATGAGTGCCTGTTCATAACTCAGGTTTTCATTTGATTTGGTTCCTACCAGGTAATCACTTATTTTGAGATCAAGCACTTCACCTTCCTGCAAATCAAAAACTCCATCGGTCTTGATTTTCATCAGGCGGGATTTATGCCCGATTTCCTCTTGTGCAAAAGTCTCAAAAGTTTCTTTCATGTCATCAGAGCGAGCAGAAAACGCAAGTTCAGTATAAAAATCAACTGCATTTTGTTCATTCTGTATGGCAAAATCTAAAATTTCATCAATTGAATTGAAATCTTTCATATTCTTAATTGTTTTTTATAGGTTAATTAATTAGTTGTTATACTCTAATTTCGGTTTACTCGGGTAACTATAGCCAGCCAGAAGATTTTAATTGATCGTGAATGAAATGATACTGTCCGAATCCCCTTTGTAATCATGTTCAATTTTTATCCCAGCTGGAAACAGAGCAGCTGTTTTTCTGCGCTCAAATATAAAAATATTTAGCATGATAACTGAATCACTTATCTTCATTTTTTATCCAATAGGATTTCGATTATTCTTTCTTATTTATTTTTTACATGATGTAATTGGCGGTTCAAGAAAATAAAATTTCATTTGTTCGTTATGATATTTTGAGCTTTTTCAATAATTGAACTGACCAAATTTTGGATATGCTCCTTGTTTCCTTCAATAGTTAATAGCGGGCCTATCCTTTGATTATCCTGTCGGATGACAAAGTTGACAATAATTCTATTTTCTTCTTCCTTGTATGTACCCGATATTTTATAAGCACCCGGGTATGATTTTGCCGGGATGAATAATAATGTAGACTCTCTCCCTTTTTTATTCAATTCCATGAGTTCAGCATTAATATGTGTACTCAGTTCATACACATCAAATAATTCCGATGCATGCACAAAAGCAGAAGAGGTAAAGACAGCCTTGGGTTCTGCCAGTGTAATTTTTTCTTTGATGGAGGTATTTACTTTCCCAATATCAAAGCTTCTCTGTTCAGAAGGACTCCTGAATAAGGGTTTCTGAATTCCTCCAATATCATGAGCCAACACAGGGACTTCATCTACCGCAAATTGAAAAAGTGTTTGCACATCAATGTATTCTTCATTTCCATCCTTTCTTAGGGCAGCTCCTTTCATTGCTTTGAGCAGGGAATAGGTGAGAAGCCCCTGTCCGTAAACACTGGTTTCATAACTTACTGCATCAGATGCAGAACCTGCAAGGACATAAAAGCCGGTCCTGTCTTTTAAGCGATCCAATGCCCTGATCTGGCTGGCGGGAATATGACGAGCCTCTGCTATCAGAGTTTCAGCAGCTTTACCTGCAGCACAGGCATCAACGATCATCAGTTTTTTCCTGGCTGGAATTTCATTTAAAATGCCAATCAGTTCTTTACTCGAAATACTGTAGTTATTCCTGACAAAAGGATCATTCAGATAGGCCGCATCAGCCTGAGATGATTCCTGTGTCAGAAAAAAGAAATCCCCATCCTGCCCGCCAAAATTTACACCATGTCCGGATAAATATACAAGAACAATATCATCAGCAGTAGCAACACTGGTTTCTTTCATTACAGTGAGTATTTTTGAACGGCTGGGATAATTTTCGGGTTGCTGTGCTGTCGATAATATTTTAATATGGACATGATCCTCTCCAAATAATTCTTCAGCACTTAATTGAATCGATTTAGCAAAGTTTTCAGCATCTTTAGCTGCATATTGGAGATCGATCGCATCACCCGTATAATCGGAAACACCACAGATAATTGCATAAAGATTGGGCTGTACATTATGTTCCAGTGGGACAGCTAGGGCAGTTGCTCCTTTTTTCTGATTTTCAGTATGTTGATTAAATTCTGACATAAATATGACCACATTGGATTCGTTACTTAGCCAGTTCCCTTCATTGAATGCAATCACCTTAATAGTATTTGCTGCACGGCTATTGAACCACTTTGCATAATCCTGAAGATTAATTTGACCAGATAATGTTCCCTGATCCAACAGGATGTTTTCTTCCACTTCAATACCATCCATGTATAAAGAAACCTGCCCAATACCACCTCCCTGATCTGAGAGGGCAATATGTAAGGTGCTTTTATCAATTAACAGTTTTACATTTGGTGCAAACTCGACAGTATTGAATTTAGAAACATCACGTAAGCCTTCATCAGCATGACCCAAAGCAATCTGAAATAGATTGGGTTGGTAGTATCTGTGTTTTAAATCTTTAAGATTTATTACCTTCCAATAATCATGTTGTGAAAGGGTGTCTCGAATAATGAATTTAATATAGTCATCTACTTCACCTTGTGCATCAAACAATCCATTGTCACTAACTAATACCCACTTTTGCTCTGGAAGCTGATAAAAACGGAATACTTCTTTTTTGTTAATGTAATCCCAGAAAAGTATGAGTCCGTTTGATGCTCCTATTAAAAGATATTTGCAGTTTTGAAAGAATTCGAATGTATATGATGGAACTCCAATATCACAGGCTGTGAATTCAGTGATTTCTTCATCTGTTGAAAGGTTCTTAACTTTATAATATCCGTTTTTATAAATAAGTGCGATTAACTCATTCTTTTCATTGAAAGAAATGCATTCCAAATCCTTTGCATTGATCTTAAAATCAAAACGAGTGTTTGCAATTGTTCCATGTACATTGGAATTCCTGTATATGATTTCACCTCCACTATGAAACTTTGTGATTTGAGCTTGCTTTTTGACTTCGTCCGCTTTAATAACTTTTGAACTTTCTGATGTTAGTGATTTTGTCAGTGTAATTTTATCTGCAATTCCAAAAGAAATGGCTGTATCTTCTTCGATAAAATAAAATGATGAATGATGAGTTGAAGGATTAGTCAAAAATGAAGTTTCCAATTTAAAATTATAGAAACAATAAAGTTCAGGTATGGATTGTAAATGATTTAATACAACTTTATAGATATATATTCCAGAAGGATAGGAAACATCCAGTTTTATCATTTCATCTACATACACAATTGATTTGGCCATTTCTTTCTTAATTTCTTCAATATTGCCTTTGCTTAATGCCATGAGCCAAAGGTGATTTTTATCCTTGCTGATATTTATCTGCATAATTAACATGCTGTCGGGCAGGGCAATTGGTGATACTTCTCCTTCTTCAATATGGATCAGGCTTGCATAATTCGATAAGTTGGATAAAGCTATTAGATTTGAATCGGTCAGGTTCATTAGCAGGTAAAGTTTCCCGCTTAGTGTATTTGAATAATCATCTTCAAAAAAAGTCTTTTTGTACAAACTATCTGAATAGCTGTATACAATGAGATTTGTATCCAGACTAATTGAAGTAAACTGATTGTCTATAAGATAATAGCTACCTGCCGCCCTTTCAAGTAAATAAATATTCTCTTCATTTAGTGACTGATAGAAAATCCCTTTAGAAGAGTAAAAGTACTGGCTGGCATCCACCTCTGGTCTGTAAATATAATCGGATGGAGATAGATTGAAGAAATAATCGTATAACATAATATTCCCTTTTTCATCCCAAACCACCACTTTTTCATTTTCATGCAGCGGGGTAAAATTGACAAGCGGGAATGCAGTTCCGTATCCTAAAAAAGGGTATTGTTTGAAGTCATAATTGTTGTCTTCCAGCATAGATTTCAGTTCCTGTATGGAAAAGTTTCCCAGGTAGTTTAATGAT
Source organism: Bacteroidota bacterium (assembly GCA_016776505.1). GTDB lineage: Bacteria > Bacteroidota > Bacteroidia > CAILMK01 > JAAYUY01 > JABINZ01. The sequence goes on along the minus strand of JADHTG010000099.1, from coordinate 109 downwards.
ATTGCTTTGTATGCAAATGAATCCAGGTAATCTCTTGTTTCAATCAGGTAACCTATTGAACCAGCTTGTGAAATGATGAATTTAATGTTTTGTCCGTTTTCATCCAGTT
>JADHTG010000098.1 GCA_016776505.1 Bacteroidota bacterium | reverse complement strand
CAAGGCTTTCGGGAAATGACAAGCTGGAAAGCTTGTCTTACATGGATGGTGTAACACAAACTTTCTAGTTTGTGGGAGTACAAAACTAGTATAAATTGACAAGCTGGAAAGCTTGTCTTACATGGATAGTGTAACACAAACTTTCTAGTTTGTGGGAGTAAAAAGCTTTTGTGAACTGACAAGCTGGAAAGCTTGGCTTACAAGGATAATGTAACACAAACTTTCTAGTTTGTGGGAGTACAAAACTAGTATAAATTGACAAGCTGGAAAGCTTGTCTTACAGATTGTGGTTGTACAATACGCATGAGATTAGAAAGTCTTTAAAATTCCCATTGATAATAATTAATTAAGCTCCCTTCAGCAATTTAAACTTGAAGATTACTTTCAATTATATAAATTTGAGCCTTTTTAATAATATGAGAATAATTTCCCTATATATCTTATTAAATATAAGTTCTATATGCTGGTCTCAATCCTTATCATACGACATTCTGTTCAATGGACATGATATTGGGGAACTCATATCTACCTCAACACGAAACGGAAATATGCTGGATATACTCGTTACCAGTAAGGTAACCGCCAAAATAGTGATAACAATAGAAGTAGAGTATATCATGAAGAGTAAATTCATTGATAACGAGCTGTATTATTCTTCGGTCACTACCTACCTTAACGAGAATCAACGGTCATCAACAACAGTCTTAAAAAAAGATGGGTATTACCTGGTTACCAGCGGTGATGAATCCTGGAATTTTAATGGAAAAATTATGTACTCCGAAGCCATGATGTGTTTTTCAGAACCTAAAAATCATTCCAGTATTTTTTCGGAATATGTGGGGCTCAATAAACCGCTTAGTAAAATTGATATGAATAAATACCGGCTTTTAAATCCTCTAAATAATAATTATGCTGATAATATTTATAGCAATGGAATTTTACAGAAGTCCACTGTCCATTACACCCTTGCAACATTTATTATTCAAAAGAAAAATCCCTAGAGTATTTTTAAATTTATAGGAATAATAAGATATTTTAATAAATCATTTTAACTTTGATTCACCAGACCATGCATTTTATCAAATGAATAAGATGGAACAATTAAATTCTTCAAATCATCCTACAGCTTTTAATTGGTTTTTCACAAGAAAGGTCCTTAGGCGCATTAATCAGAATATCGAAGAAAATGGATTTGCTGAAGCCTTTTCAAGAGTGGTAAAATCGATCAGCCGAAAAATGGATGTTCAGCGCCATCCGGATGCATTTCGTACATTAAGCGAGGACCCCGTTCTTCTGATCACAAATCATCCTGCCGAATTGGACACTTTGATTTTATTAGGAAGCATGCCCAAAAGAAAAGATATTTTTATGCTTATCAATAATTCTTTTATATCTGTTTTACCTGCTTTTGACCCGCATTGTATACCTGTTTATGTTAAGTACAGAACCCAGGGTGATGAAAGGGAAACTCTGCGCGCCAGAATTCTGAGAAAAATTCATTATCATCCTGTCTATTCAATAGAAGATTCAAAAAATAAAAACAAAGAATCCATAAATAAAGCAGCCCGAGTCATTGATGAAGGAGGTGTGGTTCTTTTAGCGCCTGGCTTTGGAAATAAGGATAAGGAGTTTAAGATCGGGCTGGGTTATATGCTGAATGCCCTTCCAAATGCGGAAAAAGTCAAGATTATGATGACCCATATTTCAGGCACTTCTAAAATTGACTATTTCCGGATGTTTACACCGATTAAAAGAATACTACCTCGCTTCAGGATAATTTATTCGGAACCTGCTGAAGCCAAACATTTTGTATCAGGGGATCCCAAAACAGATACTCGAAAATTGCAGGATTATTACTTCGATTGGGTGAATTCTGAAATTTTACCAAACCTAAAAAAGAAAAACTATGAAATTTACGTGCCAGGTTGAAATTAATGCACCTATTGAAAAAGTGATTGAATTGTTTGATAATCCTGATAACCTCAAAGACTGGCAGGATGGTTTTATAAGTTATGAGCACCTCAACGGAACTCCCGGACAAAAAGATGCTAAATCCAAATTAATTTACAAAGCAGGAAGAAACACAATAGAGCTGATTGAGACCATAATCACTAACAAACTTCCCGAAGAATTTACAGCTCTTTATGAAGCAAAACAAATGGTGAATACCATGACGAACAGATTCCTCCCCAAAGGCAACAACACCCTTTATGTCGCTGATATTGAATACACTCAATTCAATGGTTTAATGCTTAAGTTAATGATAAAATTAGCACCTGGCATGTTCAGGAAACAAGCACAAAAATGGTTGGATCAATTCAAGGATTTTGTGGAGCGAAAAGCGAATGATTAGGAACTTCTCATAACTCAAAAAGCTCAGAATCCATACAATTCAGCTTTAATAAGTAATAAATAAATATTTAATTCCAATTTCCTGAAGTTATTATAGGCAGGTAAATAGCCTAACGGAATGAAGTCAGGATCCGGCAAGAATAACTTTTAAAAAAGTAAAAGCAAGTCAGCGATCTTCTTGAAATGTATGTTTCACACGGAACTATTCTACAATTTCCAGCTCAATTTGAGGGACTGCCTCCACTTTATGATCAGCAATTTTTAATTCATCAATCAGGTTTTTAGCTCCTGCGAACTTATCAATCACAAAAAGTACATAGCGTATATCCACATTGATAGTTCTGTTGTATTGTGGATCCACCACCAGATCACCTGTCATGGCTTCCCAGTTGCCATCAAAAGCAAGTCCGATCAGCTCACCATGGGCATTAATGACAGGACTTCCGGAATTTCCTCCTGTAATATCGTTATTGGTCAGGAAGCAGATATATAGCGTATCCCCAACTCCATAACGTCCAAAATCTTTTTTGACCAGCAAATCATGAAGTTTAGGATCTACCCTGAATTCCTCATCATCCGGATCTTCTTTTTCAAGAATTCCAAAATGTGTAGTATGGTAGTTATAGAAAACAGCATCTTTCGGGAAATATGGAAGAACAGATCCATAACTCATTCTTAAAGTTGAATTGGCATCCGGGTACCATACCCTATCACTTTTCCATTCTCTTAATGCAGGAATGTATTGATCATGCAACTGATTAATTTCGTTGTTTACACTCATATAGGTCATCATGTAATTTTCTCTGTAGTAAGCCACCAAGGCATCATATAAAGCAAAAATCTTCTCCTTTTTCAGGCTTTTTGCTGAAGGCTTTGCTGCCATTTTTTGGAGTTTTTCTGCATCCAGAATAACGGATTTTTCAAACAAGTCATTGAAATATGCATCTAATTTCTGTTTAAAATTATCCCCTTTATATTGATTTTCAATTTCTGCAAATATTGAAAACGACATGGGATCAGATATACTTTGGTAGAATTTATATGTAAAAATGGGCAATAAAATCCTGTCTTTACTGAATAGGGATAAGTCATTCATCGAATTAAAACCTGTAATTAAATCATCCAGGTCTTCTCTTACATCTTCCGCAGTTGAGCCAGCGATCAGTTGGTTGTTCAGGTTATTAAAAGCTGCTGCATATTGCATCATATCCAGCCTTAACACACCGGCTGCCAGGTAATAAAAACCGGGCATTATTCTCCGGTACTTATTATAAGCAGTTTCTAATGATGACAAAATAGAGCCGTATTTCGCAGCCCTGGCTTCATCTCCATGTATCCAGTCCAGCAATAAGTCTTCCTGGGTTTTATATTTTTCCACCAGTTTGTATTGTTTTAGCCCCAGGTTTTGCCCCTTAAAATATTTATAGGTATTGCTTAAACTCGCATAATCTGATGCAAGTTCTATCCGAACTTGGTCATTTGCATCCATAATCACTTTCATTTCCTGTAACATGTCGCCAAAAATATCAATGAGAGTGGGTTGCTCCAGATCCATTTTAAAGGAAATATCCTGAGAAGATAAGAAGCGTTCGGTAGTTCCAGGAAATCCCATAATCATTGCAAAATCGTTTCGCTTTACTCCATCTAAAGAGATGGGAAGAAAATGCAAGGGTTTATAAGGAATATTATTTTCGCTGTATTCTGCAGGTTTACCATCGGCACCCATATAAATTCTTAGAATAGAGAAGTCCCCCGTATGACGAGGCCACATCCAGTTATCGGTATCCCCTCCAAATTTTCCAATGGATGAAGGAGGAGCACCAACAAATCTGACATCAGTGAACCTCTCATACACCATGAGGTAATATTCAGACTGTCCGTAAAAAGTCCTTACACTTGATTCATAGTGTGTTCCTTCAATAGCGGCATTTTCGGCAGAATCAATGATTGCATCGATGATATCTGTACGCTCATATTCATCTTCCACCTGGCTCGTTTTTTCATTGATCAAAGTCGTGAGATTCTCCATCCTGACCAGTCGTGAAACTGAAAATTCAGGAATAGGAATTTCATCTTTTAATGACTTTGCCCAAAATCCCTTAGTAAGGAAATCGTTCTCTACCGTTGATAGAGAAGCAATTGCATCAAAACCGCAATGGTGATTGGTAAATACCAATCCTTTTTCTGAGACGATTTCACCGGTACAAAATCCTTCACCTAGTCGAACAATGGCATCTTTAATGGACGCATTATTAATACTATAAATATCCTCGGCATTTAGTTTCATGCCCAGATTCTGCATTTTTCTCTCATTCAATTTCTTAATGTAAAGAGGTAGCCACATCCCTTCATCAGGTGTTGCATGAAGCAATCCAAATGTGAAAATGGCAATTAATGTCAAACAAAAAAGCTTTTTCATTCTAAATAATTTATAATTCTTTTAAAAATATTTGTGTCTCCATATTAGCAGGCCACGAATTTAACAAAAACATTCAATTCTGTTAGGCTTCCCCTCCTGTCATTTTTGTATCTTTGATGTCCATATATAAACTCATTAAAACTGGTTTATTCTAGAATGGATTCGAATCATAAACTAACTTACTACCTCATAAGTGTTTGTGGTGGCAGTGCGTCCGGAAAATCCACTTTGCTGGAATTTATACGCAAAAGCTTTGAGACAGAGGTGACCATTATTTCTCAGGACGACTATTATTATGGTATTGATAAACAAATCAAGGATAAAAAAGGAGTTTATAATTTTGATCTGCCTGAAGCAATTGATCACGCCACATTTTTAGCAGATCTTTTACGATTATCAAAAGGAGAAACAGTAAATCGATTGGAGTATACATTCAACCATCCGTATAAAATACCCAAACAAAAAACATTTAAACCTGCTCCTATCGTCGTTGTGGAAGGTCTCTTTATTAATTTCACGGAAGAACTTAACAAAATGATCAACCTAAAAGTATTCGTGGATTCAGATATCCAATTATGCTATGAAAGACGACGGAGCAGGGATGTCAATGAAAGAGGAATACCGGAAAAGACTTTTAACCATCAATGGAAAAAGCATGTGCTTCCAGCGCATAAATTATACATCAAGCCATGTCGCAAAATGGCTAATTTCATCATAGATAACAACAACAATATGATAGAAGGCTTTGCCCACTTAAAAGCATTCATGCAGAGTATTCTCAAACCAGAAGTTTAGTGGCTGATGAATTATCAGGAAACACTTCAATATCTCTACAAAAAACTACCCATGTATCAGCGAGTTGGTCCTTCGGCTTACAAAGCTGATTTGACCAATACTATGACCATATCAAATTATCTGGGCAATCCTGAGCGTAAATTTAAAAGCATACATGTGGCCGGCACCAATGGAAAAGGTTCTGTGAGCCATATGTTAGCATCAGTTTTCATGGAAGCAGGATTAAAAACAGGACTTTATACCTCACCTCACCTACTGGATTTCAGAGAACGAATGAGCATTAATGGTAAAATGATCCCAAAAAATAAGGTTATTTTCTTTGTTGAAAGAAACCGGAAAAAAATAGAAGAAATGCAACCTTCATTTTTTGAAATAACGGTTCTGCTGGCATTTGACTATTTTGCAAAGGAAAAAGTGGACATAGCCATCATTGAAACTGGTTTGGGGGGCAGGCTGGACTCTACGAATATTGTCACACCCCTCTTGTCCATCATCACAAATATCTCCCTTGAACACCAGAATTTTTTAGGTGATACCCTGGAAAAAATAGCTTCAGAGAAAGCAGGAATTATTAAAGAAAAAATCCCAGTAGTTATAGGAGAAAAAAAGGAAAGTACGAAAGATGTTTTTATTTCAAAAGCTAAAAATCTAAAATCAGAATTGCGATTTGCAGAAGACTATTATAGCTATAAAGCTCTTGGAATTAAATATGATATTGCAGAATTTGAGATCAGGGATCCGGATACACAATCATCTTTTCACCTGACATGTGATTTAACTGGAAGCTACCAGGGGGAGAATATATGCACCTGCCTGGCAGCTTTTGATTTTCTTCAAAAGGACTTAGCAATTTCTAAAGAATCCATTCGGGCAGGAATAGCACATGTTAAAAAGAACACCTCGCTATGCGGACGCTGGGAAATACTGGGTAAAAACCCCATGCTGGTTTGTGATATTTCACACAATCCTGTGGCAATTCAATATATGCTGGAACAACTGAATTATCACACCTACAAAAAACTGCATATTGTGTTCGGGATGAGTGAAGATAAAAGTATTGACGAGGTTTTATCGCTTATGCCCGCTCAGGCAACTTATTATTTTGCCAAACCGGATGTGCCCCGAGGAATGGATGCTGATAAACTTATGCAAAATGCATTAAAATATAATCTGAAGGGTGGCTCCTATCTAAATGTGGAAGCTGCCTTAAAAGCCGCACAGTGTAATGCAACAAAGGATGATTTTCTCTTAATTACCGGAAGCGCATTTGTTGTGGCTGATGCGCTTTCATTTTTAAACACAGTATCTTAATTCCATTGTAAAGCTACATGAACAACTTCCTTCTGATCGGAATGCCGGACTATTTTATAGACTGTGTGATCCTGATTACTATACACTTGCAATTCATCTCCCATTTTACTTTCAGCCAGAAAATTAATCTGAAGAGATGAAACTTGGAACTCGTTAAAGAGCTTTTCCGGGATTGAATTAATGACCATTTCGATGTATTTGGAATTGATCATGTGTTTATTGAAATCAATATCCGAATAGCGGATTTTATATATATCGGTTACATGCTTACATCGGCTTACATCCAACTTATCTATATCATCCACCGCTTTTTCAGGTGTCCAGATAATCCTTTCGTGAAAAACATTCTCCGGCCGGACAGGCCTCCTGTTTTCATGGTCAATGATCAACCATTTTGAACCGGCATTGATGATCACTTCACTGTCCTCGTTTTTTACATTGAAATGACGATTGGCAAACAGTTTTTCAATATCGACCGGCCACGTCCTCGCTGTAATTCTATCCCGCCATTTTGGATAGCTATTGACATCTATTTTTAAACGTGACAATATCCATAAATAATCCTGGTTTTCAAGATCCTCGAAACCAAAACCCAATCTGCCGGCATGAAACCAGGCCATTTCCATCAGCATGTCGCTGATAGATTTGAGTGTCATTTTCGAATGGAAGTCTGATTCGTGCCATGAAACAAAGAAATCCTGTTCGTGATATGGTGGATACTTCATACGCTATTTGTTTTTGATAGCAGCAAAAATAGAAATTCCATAGTTTTGTGAGATAAAATTTTCAAATGGCCCGACATAAAAAAAAGAAATTTGCCGAACTGGCCACTTTAGCTAATTTTTATAAGTTGCCTGATTATATCAAAGGCAAATGGAATGCAGAATGCTTTAAAAATGACAGGCCCATTGTCCTGGAACTGGGTTGTGGCAAGGGTGAATACACCAATAAGCTGGGAGCTGAATTCCCAGATAAAAACTTCATCGGTATCGATCTGAAAGGGGCCCGTTTGTGGCGTGGAGCTAAAAATGCCATAGCCAGCAAACTGAAGAATGTGGCTTTTCTTCAAATCAATATTGACAACATAGTAGATTATTTTGAGCATGAAGAAGTTGCAGAAATCTGGATTCCTTTTCCTGATCCCTATCCCAAACCTTCCAAATGGAAGAAAAGGTTGGTTTCCAGCTATTACCTGAATAAATACCGGGAGATCTTAAAATCAAATGGAATTCTGCATTTCAAAACAGACAATAGTGGCTTGTTTGAATTTGCCAGGGAAACTCTGGAAAGTGAAAAACACAGGATTCTTCAAATTGCTGACAACCTCTATGAATCAGAAATCCTGGATAAATACAATGGTATTCCCACTTATTTCGAGGAATTATTCAGGGAGAAGGGAGAGAAGATCAAGTATATTCAGTTTGTTTTAGGCGAAGGCTGAGGCTGAGGGGAAGGATACTTACAATTCAACCCGGACAGATTTTTAGCTGTAGAGACCTCACAGGTTTCTTTCGCATTGATCTAGAAAACCTGTGAGGTCTTTGGTTTTCCCAAATCTGTGTTAAAAATTAGTACTCCGGTAGTTTTACAAGCTGTTTACTCCTCGTACAAACTATCGTAATTGTTTTCCCAGCCTGGTAGTTTTCCCCTGACTGATAAATCAACTGCCGGATTTCGGCCACCCATATTCAGGAGTCGTAATAAGCCGGTTGAAATGTAAGGATTTTTATCCGGGTTGAAGGTTTCACCGCATTCTTTTGTCAGCCTTTCATCATCCCAACCTTCATGAAATGCATTTTTCTTTTGCAGATTGTATAGGGCCAGTGAATAAGGCACTGCATTTTTCTGTTTCAGACGCACCAGCTCATATACTTGTTCGAGCAATTCATACTCATTTTCATTGATTCCATTTGATAAACCCAATTCAAAAGCTCGTTCAGCAGTCATTCCCTGCAGGAAGAGTTCATCTATCAGTGACTCTCCAAAACCAAGACGTATGAGCTCCTGTACAGCACCAAATCCACCCAGTATAGCATATTCAATCTCAGGTTGGTTGTAGTTATTCTTCATCTTCCATACATTCTCCCGCTTGATTGAATCGAATTCAACTCCATGAAGTACCACATCGAAACGCTGGTTCAGGAAATAGGTGAATTCTGCTCCTCCACCCCATTTTTCTCCAAAAACACCCACAGTCCATATGGGCATTTCCTGTATAAACCTGAAAAGCTTCATCCCTGCTTTTGTGAAGTAGGAAGAGTCTTCTTCTCCCAGAAATTGGTAGCCGACTGATGCATCAAACCATCCTTTATTAAACTGACGGGCATCTGCTCCCAGCATTCTCATGCCGGTTCCGGATGCCGTGAAAAGTATAGCGCCCAGATCTC
>JADHTG010000097.1 GCA_016776505.1 Bacteroidota bacterium | reverse complement strand
CCTCTTTCAATCCTTTTACACAATTTGCGGAGTGAATGCATTTGTGGGCTTTCCAAAAAACAGTGATATCGTCATTTTTATATTCCTTAATGATTTTCTTTTCCATAATTAGGATTTGTACATGTGAATGCTGTCCTGAGCGGAGTCGAAGGACGGCTTTAATTTGAATTTTATTCCCGGCAAAATTAAGCCTAATTTTGCGTGCATATTAATATTTAATTGGATGAACCAGGAAATTCGTGTTCGATTTGCACCCAGCCCTACCGGTCCTTTACATATTGGAGGAGTGCGTACAGCTTTGTACAATTACCTGTTTGCTAAGAAAAGTGGAGGAAAATTTATACTTAGGATAGAAGATACCGACCAGGCACGTTTTGTTCCAGGGGCTGAAGATTATATTGTAAGATCACTCCATTGGTTGGGATTGGAGTTTGATGAAAGTCCTGACAAGGGGGGAGCTTTCGCTCCGTACCGTCAATCAGAAAGAAAAGATATTTATCAGAAATATGCAGACTATTTACTGGAGAAGAATAAAGCATACATAGCATTTGATACTCCGGAAGAGCTGGATAACAAACGGGCTGAGTTTGAATCAAAAGGATTGACATTCAAATACGATTCTAAAACACGTGATGAGATGATCAATTCCACTACTCTTTCTTCAGGCGAAGTCAGTCAAAAACTGGCTCAGGGTGATCCCTATGTTATTCGGATGAAGATTCCCGAGAAACAAGACATTCATTTAAATGATATCATACGCGGAGACATTATGGTAAACAGCCAGTCGATTGATGATAAAGTATTATTTAAGTCTGACGGCTGGCCCACTTATCACCTGGCTAATGTGGTGGATGATTATTTGATGAAAATTACCCATGTGATAAGAGGTGAAGAATGGATCCCATCAGCTCCATTGCATGTTTTATTGTACGATTTTTTGGGGTGGAATAGCAATATGCCGGCATTTGCACATATCCCATTGATTTTAAAGCCATCCGGAAAAGGTAAATTGAGTAAAAGGGATGGAGTTGCCGGAGGCTTTCCTGTCTTTCCTTTGGATTGGGAAGATCCTGCCAGTAGCGAAATATTATCCGGCTACAAAGAAACTGGTTACTTTCCTGCAGCAGTCCCTAATATTCTTGCTTTACTGGGCTGGAATCCGGGAACTGAAAAGGAGATTTTTAGCCTTGAAGAATTATCGGAAGAATTTTCACTGGAGCGAGTGGGTAAGTCAGGTGCTAAATTTGACCCCGAAAAAGCGAAATGGTTTAACCATCAATATATGCAGCTGCAAAATATTGAGGAATTGAGTATCAGCTTTAATGAAATTCTCCTTGAAAAAGGGATCATTAAAACGATAGATTATGTCACAAAAGTGGTTGAACTGGTTCGTGAAAGAGCCACTTTTATGTCTGAATTATGGGATCAGAGCTGGTTCTTTTTTGAGGCTCCGGAAAGTTTTAATGAGAAAATTGTCAAGAAGCGCTGGAAGGAAAACAGTCCTGAAATTTTAAATCAGCTTAGTTCAGAAATAAGAAAGATCGATGATTTTACTTCTACGATGATAGAAGAAAAAGTCAAGCAGCTTGTTGAACAAAAAGAACTAGGCTTTGGTGCTCTGATGAATATTTTCAGACTTTGCCTGGTGGGTTCAGCGATGGGACCGCACCTGTTTGATATTGCAGAGCTTATTGGGAAAAAGGAAACTCTTGACAGAATTGAGAAAGCAGTGAGCACGATAAGCCAATGATGATAAAGCTCCAAATTCCAAGTTTCAAATCCCAGGTTTCGAGTCACATGATTCCAGTACTTCCTTTGAATTTGATTAATTCTCCTGGATATTTGGAATTTGGGTCTTGAGTTTTGTCCAAACAATAATTAAAATCCGAATTCAAAAGAGTTTACTCATAGCGGCAAACGTATGCCGTTTCTTCTTCCATTTTAACTTTAAACTTTACATGAGCCGGAACAACGAAGGTTTCTGATTTATTGTAAAGCTTCCATTCAGTTGTGCCAGGCAACAAAACATTCATCCTCCCGGAGGTTATTGTCACATATTCGGTTGAATTGGTGTCGAATTCATATTCACCTCGCATCATAACACCAGCTGTTTTCGGGCCTTCCCCATCTTTAAAAGTGATGGATTTTACCCTGCCATTGAAATATTCGTTTACTTTCAGCATGATATTTAAAATTTAGAATTTTACGTTAGAAATTTATTTCAGATTAATTTGTTTTTCATGCAATCGATGTTTGATAAATGCAACAATACCAAGCATGGCAATGATAGCAATTGTATAATAAACGAAAACGGGAATGGGAACCGGATCTCCGGCAGCATAGGAATGAAGCCCTGATAAATAATAATTGACACCAAAATAGGTCATTAATACGGAACCATATCCAATTAATGCAGCCAGGTTGAAAGCATAGAATCCTCTTAAACCAGGAATTAAACGCATGTGAAGTATAAAGGAGTATAGCACAACTGTAACCAGTGCCCAGGTTTCTTTTGCATCCCAACCCCAGTATCTGCCCCAGGATTCATTAGCCCAAACTCCTCCCAGGAAAGTACCAATTGTAAGAAGGAACAAGCCAAATGTCAGTGTGGATTCACTGATATAAGAAAATTCCTGGATTTTTAAAGTGATATTTTCCGAATTCCTTCGATTCCTTAAAACCATTAAAACTAAGCTGAAAAAGGAAAGGATGGCACCTAAACCTAGAAATCCATAACTGGAGGTGATAATTGCGACATGTATAACTAACCAGTAGGATTTTAGAACTGGAACCAGGTTTGTAATTTCAGGATCCAGCCAATTTAAATGTGCAACGGACAGGATCAGGGAAGATAACAAGGCAGTGGCAGTGAGTGTAATAGGAGATCTTCTGGCAAACACGATTCCTGATAAACTACTTGCCCAGGCAATAAATACCATGGATTCGTAGGCGTCACTCCACGGAGCATGACCAGAAATATACCATCGTGCAGCAAGTCCGAACGAATGGAATACAAAACCAAGAATAATAAACCATGAAGCTATGGCAATGACTTTATTCAGCTTGAAACGGCTAAGTATGCTGATGAAGTGCAAGATGAGCAGGATCAATCCAATCAGTCCATAATAAGAGCTAAGCCTGTTGAATATGTTGATGTTGTTGTATTTTATTTCCAGTTTTGTCTTGGCCTCTGCAGGCAGAATGTTACCTCCTCTGGCGGCCTGGTATGCTTTAATCGCTTTGACGATTTGATTCGCCTCGTCCCAATTACCTGATTCACTTGCCTTATGCAGAGTTTCGATATATAATGTGAAAATATTGCTGACAAAAATGGAATCTTCTCCCTTTATCACTTTCCAGGCTTCAAGTGGAGAGTACCAGGTATTATTATTATCTCCCATATGAGGAAATACTTTTAAATAAGAACCCAGGTAAATGTAATAGCTGATGTTCACTCTTTCGTCGACAGCCAGTATATCCTTTTCAAATTTCCCACGTTTATCCGGCTTTTTTTCATAGGCATCGGAGACATATTTTTGAAGCTTATATTCATCCTTTTTATCCAATACATTGTTAAATGAAGCAAACTTGCCACTTATGCCTAATATTTTTTTTACTTCAGGATGCGACACCTTGATCATTGGAACATCTTTCCAGTAATTTGAGTTGGAAATCATTCCGATAAGGACCTGGTCAGAAGATAACCCATTAAATTCAGTTTTTCGGCAAATTTTTCTTAAGACTTCTGAGGACAAGGTATTGATGGGCTCAAGTCGTCCGCTTTTATCCTGTACCAGTATTTCTCCGAAATAGGCTGCATGATCCGGATCGATAGTTATCTGTTTGTTGGATTGGGCGCTAAGAATACCTGGCAGGCTAAATAACAAGATGAATAAAACAATTGCACTCAAACTTGATTTTTGAACTTTACTTTTTATGGAAGAGGATGCATTTATAAGGAATCGAAAACGACTGTTCCTGGTGAATAAAGTCATGATCATACCAAGAGCCATCACCAGGTATCCTAAATACGTAATAAGCGTACCCCAGAAATCGTGATTTACACTCAAAATAGTTCCCATCTCATCAGTATCATAGGAGGACTGGAAGAAACGATATCCCCTGTAATTCAGGATATTGTTCATGAATATGCGGTAAGATTTTTCCAGGTTTTTCTCAGGATCTAAGAGAATCACTTCACTTGCATAGGAGGCCGGACTATTTGATCCGGGGTATCTTTCCAATTGAAAATCCTGTAAATAAATAGAAAAGGGCAGTTTGAGAAGCTTTGATCCATAAGTCATACTCAAACTGATTTGATTGAGCATTACATTGACATTGGTGCCTAACTTTCTCTCTTTACCCAACAAAACCACTTCCTCGTTTTGATCGTCTACCCGGACATTTAAAAAGAGTGCATCATCCAGATGATCCTCGTCTTTGTTTCCTGCAATATAGATGTGTTTGGCTGAACTGCTTATATCGCTTATCACAAATTGAATTCCTCCCAGCGTGTAAAGCGCCTGTTGTTGTAGAGCAGCATAATTATTTGAATTAATTACACCACTGTCATTCTGTAACATTTTAAAATAGTCCACATCCAAAGGAGATTTGATAAAAAGTCCACTATCGGTATTATTTAAAATAACAGCTTGTGATAGAGAAGTGTCATTTAATGTGAACATCAATCCATTGAAGTTCTTGACTTCATGATCTTTGAGAGTAATATCCTGTCGTGAATTACCATCAAAAACAGCCATTGAAATCATTTGAATCCCTCCTTCTTCCTCTACAACACTTTCTTTTGCATTGCGAATAAAATCTTTGTATTTGATGTCAATGTGATGATCATTAATTTTTAATCTCATTTTAAAATGATTGCCACGAACCGGTGCAAGCAGCAACTCCTTTTCAGCGTAGTAATCATTTTGGCCATCGTTAATGAATATTTTCAAATAAGTACTTTCAGAAATAATGGAATTGCTGCTTTTTTCTTCCCGAATGTGCATGGATCCTTCGTAACTAACATATCGTGTAATTGCAGCACCAATAAAAATACAAATGAAGGAAATATGGAATAGAAATATGGCCATTTTTTCTTTTCTGTACATCTTCTGCTTAATGACACTCCCCAGCAGATTTACGCTCAGAATTAACAACATCAGCTCGAACCATCTGGCATTGAAGACAAGTGATTTTGCAGCTCGTGTTCCAAAGTCATTTTCAATAAAAGTGGCTACTGCAATAGAGACAGCAAAAAGAATCAATAATATGCCTGTTAACTGTGTTGAAAACAGTATATTTTTAAGTTTATTCATAATAATAAGTTTCAACAAAAATAGAAAAATTTAACGGGAAAAGTATTTTGTTTGGAATTGGTCTAAATTTTGTTTTATCAATGCCAATTCAACGTAATACACATAATGGACTTTCAAACGAATAAAAAAATTAACAATTATTTGTTCCTTGTTTTACTTTCTTTATTAATTACAGGTATATTTCAATCCTGTGTGTGGAATAACCAGGAAGATCTTAATTCCATTAATCAGGCATGCGATACCATTGATGTAAAGTACTCAACTCATGTTATTCCCATACTTCAATTGAAATGCTATGTATGTCATAATTCGGGAAATTCGGTCAATGAGATTATATTAGACAATTATACAGACCTTAAAAATTCTGTAAATTCTGGCCAATTTTGGGGTGCAATAAATCATGAGACAGGATTTAACCCAATGCCAAAAAACCAAATGAAAATGAATGATTGCAGAGTGACAGTTATTAGAAAATGGATAGAGGATGGAAGTCCGAATAATTAAATGATATATGATGAATAAATGGATAAAAATAATACTGGCTCTATTTCTAATAGGTGTGATTGCAGCTTTGCTGGTTTATAAATTTGTATATAACAAGCCACATCCTGATTATGAAACAGAAGCTGCAGTTTACAGTCTGGAAGTAGAAGATTTGTATCATGAATACAAAAATAATAAGAAGTCATCAGATGAAAAATACCTGGGACAGATCATCGAGTTGTCAGGAGTAATCTCCACTTTAGAGGAGAATAATGGGCTTCACGTTGTGGTGTTTGTATTTGAGGAGGGCATGTTTGGAGCAGAAGGAATAAGATGCACTTTTCTCGAAAATCAAAAGGATGCCACTTCCTTATTGAAAATTGATGATGAGATTAAATTAAAAGGGTATTGCACAGGATATAATGACACAGATATTATTCTTGAAAAATGCTCATTTGTTAAATAGTATTAAATATGAAAATGAAGAAGTTATTATTTATTGCTGCTTTGATAATTAGCAGTTCAACATTATTTGCTCAACAATATGTAACGAAAACCGGGCATATTAAATTTTTCTCTGAAATGCCTGCAGAAAATATCGAAGCACATAACAGGCAGGTAAACAGCGCATTGAATATTACAACAGCTGAGTTTGCTTTTCGGGTTTTGATCAAATCCTTTGAATTTGAAAAAAGTCTGATGCAGGAGCATTTTAATGAGAATTATTTAGAATCTGATAAATACCCTAATGCCACTTTCAAAGGCAAGGTCATGAACATATCGGATATTGATTGTAAGACAAATGGAAAATATGATGCGGTTGTTTCGGGTGATCTAAGCATACATGGTGTCACCAATAAAATAACTGAAAAGGGGACTTTTACTGTAAAAGATGGTGAGATTTCTGGATTCTCTGTATTCCATGTTGAACTGGCAGATTACCAGATTAATATACCCAAAATGGTCGCCAGCAAAATTTCACCAATTATTGAAATTACCGTGGATGTCTTGTTGAAAGAGTATAAAAAATAATACATGTTGCAGCTTCGGTTTGTGTTCCTCTTTATCTTTTTGTTCCTGATTTCAATTCAACTGAATGCACAGGATCTTCTGGACCTATTTGATGATGATCCAGAGACCATTGAATATGTTCAATCTACCTTTAAAAGTACGAGGATAATCAATGGGCAATCCATCATGAATCCTCCGAAAGGAGAAATGTTTTTCATTATTTCACATCGCTTTGGCGCTCTTAATGGTGGTTTGTATGAACTATTTGGAATTGATCAATCTTCGGTCAGGTTTGGTTTTGAATATGGTATTACCGACCGCATTGCCATCAGCCTGGGAAGAAGCAGCTACCTAAAGAATTATGATGGATTTATTAAGTACAAACTCATTAGACAAAGTAAAGGCAGCAAAGTTATACCTTTCTCATTGTCGTGGTTTTCAAGTATTTCTATCAATTCCTTGAAGTGGGAAGATCCTTCACTTAATAACCTCTTTAGCTCCAGGTTGAGTTATACACATCAATTCCTTTTAGCCAGGAAATTCAGCAACAAATTTTCAGTTCAAATAATGCCAAGCTACATCCATAATAACTTAGTGGAAACGAAACTGGATCAGAATGATATATTTGCTATTGGCGCTGGAGGTCGTTTTAAAATCACGAACAGGTTGTCCTTAAACGGGGAGTATTTTTATTTACTGCCAGGAAAAACAGCTGATGATTATGTTAATTCCCTGTCAGTGGGCGTTGATATTGAAACAGGCGGTCATGTTTTTCAGCTTCATCTGACGAATTCCCTGGGCATGTTTGAAAATGCCTTTATTAGCCAAACAAATGAAAATTGGTTAGATGGCGGAATTCATTTCGGTTTCAATGTAGTCCGGGTGTTTAGTCTTTAGCGATTGGGCGATTCTATTATTATGGAGGTTCAAAGCAGGCGATAACCGATGGCATGACCATCCGCTCTGGTAAAAAAAAGCATGTTGTTTTCATATCTTACAGGAGATTCCTGCTTTAATTCTATTTCATAACTTTCAATCTTTTTGCCTTTTTCCGGGGAAATATTGAATATCCTGTTGCCTCTTGATGAAATCCAGATGCTATTGTTATAGATGATGGGTTCGTAAAGTTCTTCCTCCGTTTTAGTCTTGTATGTCCAGATTTCCTCAGCTGTATCTGAATCCAAGGCCAATAACTCAGAAGCGAAGGAGACGATTACCTTTCCATCCAGGAAAGCGGCTTTATTTTGGTAACCTACCTTATCCCTGGATTCCAATTCATATATCCATTTCTTTTTACCACTATCTTTATCCAGGGCAAAGACCTTACTGTTGTTTACAAATAGGACTTTATCATCAGCAAACAATACATCTGAAACACCATATATACTCAGATCATACTCCCAGTTGAGATTGCCATTCAGTGAATTAAGTGAATATACTTTCATGTCATCAGCCAGGAATATATTTGTTTCATCAGTCGCCATTTTGGGATTATCGGAAATTTTCATTGAAGTCTTCCACATATCCAAACCATTGACTTTGTCCAGGCCCATAATTTCATTTCTACTGTAAATACACAGCATATTTTGGGCGATTTGAGGAGTACAAACCAATTTACTATTAATATGTACAGTCCATATTAATTTGCCATTTTCTGCGTTCTGGCAATATACTTTTCCCGCTTTGGTGCAATAATATAAAAAGTCATTTTCAATGATTGGGGGTTGTGCAATGGCCCCTTCCGCTTTAAATTCCCAGATCACCTTTCCTCTCTTGCTGTCCAAAGCATACATGATTCCTTCTTCGCCTCCAACATAAACAATTCCATTGTTAAGAACAGGTGGGACAAGTAAATAGTTTTTACCAAAGTAAAATTTCCAGTCTAAGCCAGGTGCATCAGCATGAAATGATAGAGAAAGGAGTGAGCTTGCTGCAATTAATGCAATAATAAATACTTTATTTTTCATAAAAGGATATTTGCTTCCAAAACGACATAAAATTTTCAAGTTAAATTTACATTTTGTTTGCCAAAGCACATATATCCTGTTAAAGTAAGTTCATAACTTCTAATTAGCTGTTTTTATTAAAGAATTAAAAGGTATTAATGCCGGTTGGATTTAATCAAAAAGGGAAAAACAAAAATCCCCCCAGATTAACCGGGGGGAAATTCATTCATTTCAACCAAAAATGCGAACTTATTGAATTAACCTATTGAATATACACTTTCTGTGTCTTGATCTGAGCCTCGTTTATTACGGCCACGATGAAATATCCTGGATTGCTGTTGACTGTTAGTTCAGCATTGCCATCACTTGTTGTACTGGCTACTTCTTCTCCGTTTAAGTTATAAACCTTCACTTCTCCTGTTGCATGTTCTACTTTCACACGCTTGTTTACACTGTAAATTTTAACTTCATTCTCTTCTTCATTCATTCCTACCGTGTCCCCGTTTCTTGAATCTTCTTTATTTGTTTTTGTTTCAAAGCTGCTCCCGTTGGAAATA
>JADHTG010000096.1 GCA_016776505.1 Bacteroidota bacterium | reverse complement strand
TGTACCCGAGGCCGGAATCGAACCGGCACCGCTTTAAAGGCGACAGGATTTTAAGTCCTGCGTGTCTACCAGTTCCACCACTCGGGCAAGCAGGCTGGATCATAATGTCCTAATAAAATAAATGAGCGGGAAACGAGATTCGAACTCGCGACCCCAACCTTGGCAAGGTTGTGCTCTACCACTGAGCTATTCCCGCAAATGAGGTGCAAATTTAATAAATTTAAGCCTTACAAAATTGTTTATTCTAAAAAAACTAAGGCTAAATTTGATCTCTTTTAGCAAGCAGATTTATTCATATATTCAATCACATAGATCAAGACAGATGTACAGAATATTCCTATTGATATTCCTTATTCAACTGCCCGGATTTTTATCACTTGCACAAAACCAGCAAGAGCTGTTTCCAGGTAAAAAAGGGACTGAACTGCTCAGTTTAATTGTGTCTTCATATAAACCTTCCTCAACTTTAAGTTACAATGATGCCCGTGATGAATTGTGGGGAGCTCTGGCAGAAAGGAAACAGGATAGTCTGGCTTGTGTTTATACCGGTTATACCATCTTTGTCGATCCGGCAGCATCGAATCCCAGGACAGAAGCGTACAATAAAGGCATCAATTGTGAACACAGCTGGCCACAAAGTCTGGGTGCAGAGGGACAGGCAAAGAGTGATATGCATCACCTGTTTCCAAGCCGTGAAGATGTAAATGCAGCCCGGGCAAATTTTGCATTCCAGGATATTGATGATCAGCTAACTGACAAATGGTATTGGCTGGATCAGCAAAAATCCAGCATTCCTGCGACCGCTATTAATCAATATAGCGAACTGGATAACAACAAATGGTTCGAGGTAAGGGAAGATCATAAAGGAAATGCTGCACGCGCCATGGTCTATTTCTATTGCATGTATAAAAGTCTGGCTGATGCAAAAGATCCTTCTTTTTTTAGCAAGCAAATAGAAACTTTATACCAATGGCACTATATGGATCCGGTGGATGTGGATGAAGAATGGAGAAATAATTTCATTGCCTCAAAACAAGGGGAAAATCCAAATCCATTTATCCTGGATTCTACCTTAGTCAGGCGGGCCTATTTCCCAGACTACAAGGGAAGTTCGGGATCTGGAATATCCTCAAGCCCGGGAGAATTTAATATGTATACCAAACATTCAGCAAACACCCTTGACATTGTATTTGAAAATGAATTGCATGATTTTAAGGTAAAATTATACAACCTGTACGGGCAGAATGTGAAAAGCTATCATTTTAAAAACAGGCAAAAAACATTCAGCATTTCAACAGTAGGCTTAGCGGAAACAATTTATTTAGTCGAGATTAGCGGTAAAAATTTTGTTCTTATCAGGAAGGTATTTTTATCTGAATAAGGACTGTTTGTCATTCTTCAATTCCAGGATGAATATATTTTGTCCTCTAAAAATTCAAACAAACTACATCTCATCGCCACCGAAATCCTCCTCCATGCGTATCTGTGGAGATTTGTCTTTCCTGTAATTATTGATCATATAACTAAGTGTTAGTGACACTACATGTGGTTCCCTGGAATATGTCATGGATGTGTTGAAATTTTGGCCATAAGAGGTAAATGAATGACTCATAGTTCCAAAGATATCTTTCAGGCGCAAGGTAGCTGATAACTTATTCTTCAAAAAATCCTGTTTTATCCCTAAGTCGCTATAAAAGAAACCATCTCGCTCTCCCTGCCCTGTAACGGATGGACCTGAATAAAAACCAGTGAACTGTATTCGAGTACCCCATTTGAGTTTGAAGGTTGTATTTAACCTGAAGCTCCAGGTATTAACTGCCTGCGAAATATTTTCTTCGAGCAAATTTCCCTCGATTTGATAATTAAAGATATTTATACTGCCATTTAACTGCCACCACTCTTTAATATCAAAATTTCCCATCAGCTCCAATCCAATCGAACGATCCTGGTCAATATTGTCATAGGACCTGACAAGCACATTGCCCGTATCAAGCAAATAGGTAATTCGCTGGATTTTGTTGAGTGTCTGACGATAATAAGTTTCAACTGAAAAGAATGAAGATTTGTATCGTTTTTGATAATTCAATTCCATTGAATTCACATTTTCAGGCAGCAAAGTGGGATTCCCCAACCTCATGTTTTGTGCATCCGAATAATTGGGAAAAGGGTCCAGGTAATACTGTCTCGGCCTGTTGATACGCTTGCTGTAGCTCGCCATAATTTGCTGATCATTATTCAGCTTTCGTGAAATATGAAGGGTCGGAAAGTAATCCAATCGATTGACAATGTAGCTGGTGTCAAGAATAATCTGGCCCAAAACACGACTGGTTGATTCCAGTCTGAAGCCAAGCATAAAATCAAGCTTTCCCAAATTATCAGAAAAAGTAGCATAAGCACCCTGTATGGTTCTTGAAAATTTAAAATCATTGTGTAATGAAGCATCTTCTACCCAATTTTCCAATGTATCAAAATTTTCCAATATGTAATCGGTTCTTTCATTGTCATATCTATATTGATATCCTGCTTCAAATTTTCCATCTTTTGCCAGGGGGCGAACATAATCTGCCTTTATACGCACATCCTCACTCAAACCGTTTTCAAAAACTCGTTGAAAAATGGGATTTTCACCTGGATCGATATCCCACAAACTATTGGTTTTATATTCATTCAAGATTTCAGTCTCCTTGCCATCACTGGATGAATAATATCCAGAAAAAGTTAATTCGTGACCTTTTTCATTGAATTTATGCTGGTAGAAAAGTTTAGTACTGTAATACAGATTATCTTTATTAAAGGAATTATCGCGGATAAAATAGTCATCAAAAGTAAATGGACTAGTGTAGTTGTAATATTTAGAATAAGAGCTATGACCAAAGCCCCTTGATCCATGATCGAAGGACAGGCTGACATAATTGTTATTGTTTATGTCGTATTCAATACCTGTTCTCAATTTATAGCCTTTACGATTTCGATTTCTATCTCCATCAATATTGCTGAAAGAAGAAGTATCGTTCATAAATGTTTCTCGATTGACAATGCTGGAACCATAGCTGGTATTATCACTGTAGTCTATTCCCGCAAATACATTTACTTTTCCAAGGCGATAATTAAACAATGCATCGAGGCTATATTTATCTCTTGTTCCAATGGTTAGATCTATGATCCCTGTTAATCCACTTCCTTTTTGTTTTTTGGTGATCACATTGATGATTCCTGCAATGCCATCCGGATCATATTTAGCGCTGGGATTTGTAATGATTTCAATTTTATCAATGGTGCTTGCAGGTATTTGCTGCAAAGCGTCATTGCCTCCAATGACAGAGGGTTTGTTATCAATTAAAACGGTGAAATTTCCGCTGCCTCTTAATGAAACATTCCCGTCAATATCTGTCTGAACAGAAGGGGTATTCTCGAGAACATCCACTGCAGTGCCTCCTGTTGCGACAAGATCTTTTCCTACATTAATGACTTTCTTGTCAATTTTATATTCGATATGTGTTTTCTCAGCAGTTACTTCAAATTCTTCCAAATCAAGTGCTAACTGTCTTAATTCAATTAGCCCCAGATTCTCTTCAGTATTTCTTGGAGTGATCATAATGGAATTGACTACCTTTTTTTCATAGCCAACAAAAGTGACTTCAACATAGAATTTGCCATATGGAACTTCCTCGATCCTGAATTGACCATTCGACTGGCTGATCGTTCCGCTTACAAGGGATGAATCTCTTACCTTAAACAGTGCGATGGTAGCATATTCTACAGCCCTATTTAAATCGGGATCTATAATGGCCCCCGTCACTACACCTATTTTTGGCATATTTGCCGAACGGTATTCTCCTCTATCCTGCGCAAAGGTTGAAAAAGCTAAAAGAAAAGACAATATTAGACTTATAAGAAATGTGTCTCTTTTATTCATTTTATTGGCAATTAGCGCCTAAAATTATTTTGAATTAGACAATAAAAGGCTTGAAAGTTTAATTTAAAATATCAGATTATTAGAAAAGTCATCTATGCAAGATAAAGACCAAAACAAAAAAGAGACTGTCTCAAAAGTCCCT
Organism: Bacteroidota bacterium; assembly: GCA_016776505.1. Taxonomy (GTDB): domain Bacteria; phylum Bacteroidota; class Bacteroidia; order CAILMK01; family JAAYUY01; genus JABINZ01. Next base: position 5,651 of record JADHTG010000096.1, on the reverse strand, counting down.
CATATCGTCATTCTCGCACCATGCCTGACGGCAGGCAGGAAAGCCAGCCTGTTCGGCTGACAGGCGGGAATCTCTAACTCATTGATTATGAGATTCCATTATTCCTGTCCTGCCGGCAGGCGGGCAAGGGAATGACGTCAGGGAGTAGAAATTGGACTTTTAAGACAAGCTCGATCATTAATTTATTCCGATCAGCTATGCATAATATGGGCCTGGGCAGCTGCCAGTCTTGCAATAGGAACGCGATAAGGCGAACAGCTGACATAATCTAAACCTGCCCTGTGGCAGAAATCTATTGAACTGGGCTCACCGCCATGTTCACCACAAATGCCCAGCTTGATATCCGGTCTAGTTTGACGACCTTTCTGGCAAGCCATTTCAACCAATTGCCCCACACCTGTTTGATCCAGTTTTTGAAATGGATCATACTCAAGAATCCCTTTATCGATATAAATCTGCAGAAATTTTCCTGCATCATCCCTGGAGTATCCAAATGTCATCTGAGTCAAATCATTGGTTCCGAAACTAAAGAATTCAGCACTTTCCGCTATTTCATCAGCAGTTAAAGCAGCCCTCGGGATTTCTATCATGGTACCTACTAAATGTTCATGGGTTTCACCTCTTTCCTCGAACACCTTTTTAATGGTGTCGCGAACAATGACTTCCTGGTATTTCATTTCTTTGAGTGTGCCTGTTAAGGGAATCATGATTTCAGGCATAACCACTATCCCTTTTTTCTGCAGGTTTAAAGCAGCTTCAATGATAGCCCTGGTCTGTGTTTCAGTTATTTCAGGATAGGTATTCCCTAAACGACAACCTCTGTGTCCAAGCATGGGATTAAATTCAGACAACTCCTCCACTTTTTCCTTAATATACTCCACGCTAACACCCATTTTATCTGCCATTTCTTTTTGATTTTCCTCTTCATGAGGAACGAATTCATGCAAAGGAGGATCGAGTAAGCGAACTGTCACAGGAAGATCATGCATGGCTTCAAAAATACCCTCGAAGTCATTTCTTTGTATGGGTAAAAGCTTTTCCAGTGCCTTTCTCCTTCCTGTTTCGTCTTTGGATAAAATCATTTCACGCATAGCGATAATCCGGTCTCCCTCAAAAAACATATGCTCTGTCCGGCAAAGTCCAATTCCTTTGGCACCGAAATTTCTGGCTACCGTGGAGTCATGCGGGCTATCTGCATTAGTTCTGACTAACATCCTGGCATAGCGGTCGGATAATTCCATGAGCTCACCAAAATCACCGCTTAAATCAGGATCCCTTGTTTTGAGTTTTCCATCATATACTTCCCCGCTCGTGCCATTCAATGAAATCCAGTCTCCTTCCTTATAATGTTGTCCATCCATGACCAGAGTCCTGGCTTTATAATCTATTTTAATGGATCCGGCACCTGAGACACAGCATTTTCCCATTCCCCGTGCTACCACAGCTGCATGGGAGGTCATTCCTCCCCTGGCAGTCAGTATACCTTCAGCCACATTCATCCCTCTCAAATCTTCAGGCGAAGTTTCTACACGCACCAAAATGGTCTTTATCCCTTTTTCAGCCATTTCTTCAGCCTCATCAGCAAAGAATACGATCTGGCCTGATGCTGCACCTGGTGAAGCAGGCAAACCTTTGGCCATTACTTTGGCATCATTTTTCGCTTCCTCGGTGAATACAGGGTGTAATAATTCATCCAGTCTGTTCGGTTCCACTCTCAGAATAGCTGTTTTTTCATCAATCACTCCCTGTTTGAGCATATCCATTGCAATTTTGACCATGGCAGCTCCTGTTCTTTTACCATTCCTGGTTTGCAATAGCCAAAGTTTACCATCCTGAATGGTGAATTCAAGATCCTGCATATCCTTATAATGATTCTCCAGTTTGCTTTCTGCGTCAAAAAGTTCATTGCAAACAGCCGGCATAGCTTCTTCCAGAGATGGAAAATTCTTTTTCCTGTCTTCTTCCGATACATGTGCCAGCTTGGCCCATCTTTTTGAACCTTCCATGGTAATTTGCTGAGGAGTTCTGATACCTGCAACTACATCTTCACCCTGGGCATTTATCAGGTATTCCCCGTTAAAAATATCTTCACCTGTACCAGCATCACGGGTAAAAGCAACTCCTGTTGCGCTGTTGTTTCCCAGGTTTCCAAATACCATGGCCTGCACATTGACAGCAGTTCCCCATTCCGCGGGAATATCATTGAGTTTCCTGTAATAGATGGCTCTGTCATTCATCCAGCTTTCAAAAACAGCACATATGGCAGCCCATAGCTGCTCCCACGGATCTGTAGGAAAATCTTTTCCGGTTCCTTCCTTGACCGCTTTTTTAAATCGGTTGACCATATCTTTCAGATCACTAGTGCTTAAGTCTGTGTCTAGTTCAACCTTTTTTTCTTTCTTCATTTCATGGATGATCACCTCGAATGGATCCTCCTCTTCTTTTGATGTAGGTTTCATCCCCAAAACAACATCCCCGAACATCTGGACAAATCGCCTGTAAGAATCCCATGCAAAGCGTTCATTTCCAGATTTTTTTGCAATTCCAGCCACTGCAGTGTCATTCAAACCCAGGTTTAAAACGGTATCCATCATGCCCGGCATAGATGCTCTTGCACCTGACCTGACCGAAAGAAGCAATGGGTTGGAATCATCTCCAAATGTAGCCTTCATCGCTAGCTCCGTTTTCTTTACCCCTTTTTCCACTTCTTCTTTTATCAGATTCACCAAAAACTCTTTTCCGTTTTCATTAAATAAAGTGCATGCTTCCGTTGTAATAGTGAATCCTGCAGGAACAGGTATGCCAATCAGATTCATTTCTGCTAAATTAGCTCCTTTACCACCCAGCAAGTTTTTCATACCTGCTTTTCCTTCAGCCTTTCCATCTCCAAAGCTATAAACGTATTTTTTATTTATTCCCATAACTACTTTTTTTATGATTATTCAAATCAATCGACCATTTAATTCATAAATAATGAAGCCGCGAATATACCCACGTTAAGTAATAAGCAAACTCAAAATTTATTATAAAAATCCATGGATTAAATTATTGGATCTTTTTGTCAACCTAAAATACCGAACAAATCTGCAACTACTATTGATGCTCAGAATAGCAAAAAAGATTTCACAAAAAATCCTTTACTCAATGAGCAAATCATGAATAAGCAGATTCTGTAGAATTTTATTTGATAATTATTAAATAGTGGGTCCGGCAGCTACCAGGCGCTTACCTTCCTCATTATCCGTATACTTTTCAAAATTCTTAATAAACATGCCTGCAAGATCTCTTGACTTGCTTTCCCATTCAGAAGGATTTTCATACGTATCTTTCGGATCGAGTATTTCAGAATGCACACCAGGCAATGAAGTGGGAATTCTCAGATTAAAGATAGGAATTACTTTGGTTTCGGCTTTCTCAATGGATCCATCCAGGATAGCGTCAATAATACCCCTGGTATCTTTAATTGAAATTCTCTTGCCTGAGCCATTCCAGCCCGTGTTTACCAGGTAGGCTTCGGCATTATGGGCCTCCATTTTCCTCACCAGTTCCAATCCGTATTTTGTTGGATGAAGGGAGAGGAAAGCGGCTCCAAAACAAGCTGAAAAAGTGGGCTGAGGCGTAGTTACACCACGTTCAGTTCCAGCTAGTTTCGCGGTAAAACCAGATAAGAAATGATATTTTGTCTGATCTGGAGTAAGTTTTGAAACCGGAGGAAGCACACCAAAAGCATCCGCTGTCAAGAAAATTACTTTTGAAGCATGACCTCCTTTTGAAACTGGCTTAACGATGTTGTCAATATGATAAATAGGATAGGAAACACGTGTATTCTGTGTGACTGATGCGTCATTAAAATCAATTTCACCTTTTTCATCCACCGTTAAATTTTCCAGCAATGCATTTCTTTTTATTGCGTTGTAGATATCCGGCTCACTTTCCTTATCCAGGTTGATGGTTTTTGCATAGCATCCGCCTTCAAAATTGAAAATACCATCGTCATCCCAGCCATGCTCGTCATCTCCGATTAATGTCCTTTTTGGATCAGTTGACAAGGTGGTTTTCCCAGTTCCTGACAGACCAAAGAAAATGGCAACATCTCCTTTCTTACCCTGGTTCGATGAGCAATGCATGGATGCTATTCCCTGCAGGGGCAGGTAATAATTCATCATGGCAAACATGCCTTTTTTCATTTCACCCCCATACCAGCTTCCACCAATCACATGCATTCTTTCAGTCAGGTTAAAAACTGTATACACTTCCGAGTTCATGCCATGCTTCTTGAAATCATTATTTACCGTTTTTGAGCCATTGAACACTATGAAATCAGGTTCACCATAATCAGCCAGTTCCTCTTCAGTAGGCCTGATAAACATGTTTTTAACAAAATGTGATTGCCATGCAACTTCCATGATAAACCGGACTTTCAGCCGGGTATCTTTATTTGCACCACAATAGGCATCATTGACATACAGTTTTTTACCAGAAAGCTGATTTAAGGTGTTTTCTTTTAAATCTTTCCAAACTTCAGGACTGAGAGGTTTGTTATCATTCGGGGATCCAGGAGAATTCCACCAAATAGTATCCTTCGTCACATCGTCTAAAACAATATATTTGTCTTTGGGTGATCGGCCGGTAAAAATCCCAGTCATCACATTTACAGCCCCTGAATTGGTTAAATCGCCTTTTTCAAATCCCTCCAGATCAGGATTTGTTTCGTGAGCGAATAACTCATCATAGGAAAGATTGTAATAAATATCTTCTATCCCTTTGAGACCATAACTCTTCAAATCTTCAATTACCTTAGCGGTTAGTGCTGAACTCATGATTTGTTTTTTTTAATTTGAAAAAAAATTCGCAACGAAGGTAAAAATATATATCAAAAAAGAACATGATTAAAATGTTCTATTTGGTTATTCTGCTAAACAACATTATCCTTAGCCAGAAATGATTTCATTGTATATTTTGGAGACTTTTTGAGCTGTTTTTTCCGCGGAGAATTCTCTCGCTGTTTCATAGGCTTTATGAATCAATTTTTGTTTTAATGCCGGATAGCTGATCAAACGGCTCACGGAAGAAGCAAGCGATTCTGCATCTCCCACATCAGACAACAATCCGTTTACTTCATGTTGGACTATTTCCGGAATTCCGCCTGCATTCGTGCAAACCACAGCTACCTGACAAGCCATAGCGTCCAGAATACTGGTTCCTAAACCCTCCGTTTTTGAAGTCAATAGAAAAAAATCAAATTCAGGTAAAATATCCTCCATGTCATTTCGAAAGCCCGTAAATATCAGATCACTCTGCATTCCTTTTGATTTCCCATATTTTGTTAATTCCAGTTTCAAAACACCTTCTCCAATAAGCAGGTATTTTGCCTTAATTCCCTGGGATTTAATAATATATGCCGTATCTATAAAGGTATAATAATCCTTATGATCAGCTAAGGCCGCTATGTTGCCAATTATTAGTTCGTCTTTATGGATGTTGAATTCCTTTCTGAGCTTCCCGCTTTTTCTCTTATTTTCAAAGCGGGTCATATCAATTCCTGAGTGAACAAGCTCAAGCTTCGAGTGATCTTTAATATCCTTAGCCAGAATTTCCATGATTTTATTGGAAACGCAGAGATATTTATAAATATACTTATTATTGTATTT
>JADHTG010000020.1 GCA_016776505.1 Bacteroidota bacterium | reverse complement strand
CTTTACTTCATTTTGAGTTTATTAGAAATACATAAAAAATCGTCAATTCAAATATCAAGTTAATGAAGTGCAATTCTCTGAGTCCTTGACAGTTTCTTGCAATTGGTTTATTAGCTGTTTGGTAAGAGACTCAGAGAGGGCTGCCAAATATTCTTCACACCACGGAAAGGGGAAAACAAGATTTCCTGTGTGGATGATAAGGGAAGAAATACGGATATCTGGATCCAGGTGGGATTTATTTAATTTTATTCATTGAGTCCTGATACAACTTTTCCCACTTCTTTTGCATCTATAAAAAAATCGTTGACATGAAGACTCACATAAAAATCATAGCTTTTTTCATTTTATATATTTTAATTGCTGTATCCTGTAGCAAGGATAAACCAGTTGTATTTGATGGAGTCATAAGCGGCCCGGATATGCGCAAAAGTGTGTGCTGTGGTGGTTGGTTTATTGAGGTCGAAGGAGAAACTTTTCGCTTCCTGGCTGTGCCGGATGACTGCAATATTGATCTGAACCAGGAAAGTTTTCCACTGCAGGTTGGAGTTAATTGGATCAAGGAAGCAGAATCCTGTCCGGGCGATGAAATAAATCTTACCAGGCTTGTTTAAAAGTAAGATTATGGCAATCCGTTCATGTTGGTGACAATACCGGTAATGAAAGTGTCAACACCAGAAATCAGGGGAGAATTATATTGACTCATTGCAGGAGCAGTTTGTCTGAATCTATTTTTTATTGAGCGGCAAATCAACTCCATAACCTCTTTTCTTATCCTGAAATTTTAAGATCAAGGCGAAAATAAGTCCCAGCAATCCAAGTCCTGCAAACATGAGCATGGCAGAAGTATAGTTCAAAGTTTCAGGATTTCCAGGATTTGATCTGTCAAGAATAACTCCTGCTAGAATTGGAAAGCCCCATAAACCTAAATTTTGAATGGAATACATTAAGCCGTATGCCGTACCTATTTGTTTATCTTGCACCAGTTTAACCATGGAGGGCCACATGGCAGCCGGAACCAATGAAAAAGAAATGCCCAATAAGATCATTAAAGCATGAGGTGGCGTATGGGTCAGGGCAAAAGAAATATGTACGATAAACAATATGCATGATCCAAATATCATGGCAGAAGCACTTTTACCAAATCGGTCGATAAGAAAACCAAATAATGGGGTAAAAAATAATGTTCCCAATGGAAGAAGAGATGCAATTTTTCCACTTTCTACATGACTCATTCCGAACTTATGTAAAAAGAAATCAGGTGCATACGACATAAACGGAAAAACAGCTGAATAAAAAGTAACACATAGTAGAGCGATCATAATATATGCTGGATTCTTAATAATTCCAACCACATCTTTCACTTGAAATTTCTCCTGTTTTGTAATCACTGCTGTGGGTTCGTTCTTTTTATCAACCTTAAAATCAATAAGCATGTACACTAAAAAGGCAAGGAGGCCGATACAGACCAAAATGGCTGCAAACCATATTGCCCAATCTAATTGAATGCCTTCTTGTGCAAGCCTGGGTGAAAGTTGCAAAGCTGCAAATGTTCCTAAACGACCAAAAGCTACTTTCAATCCAAATGCAAGTGCCAGGTCTTTTCCTTTAAACCATTTAACTAAAATCTTGCTAATAACTACTATACTGGTTTCTGCACCCAAACCATAAAAAAATCGGCCCAGCAACATCATCTTTAGTTCAGATGAGTATTGGGGTAGGAAAGTGCTCATTAATTTGAATCCAGGGCCTCCATTCTGATATCCTTTGGATGAACCATAAGCTGTAAGCAGGGCACCAAATGTCATCAAAAAAACAAATATGAAACCGGTTCTTCGAATTCCCAGCTTATCCAATATAATCCCCCCAATCACAGCCATTAATAAAAATGTATTGGGAATGGAATAAAAAGAAACAAATAAGCCGTATTGGGTATTGTCGATGTTGAATTCTTTGGTCAGGAGGTCTTTTAGTGTTGAGAAGGCGTCATAAAAATAGTAATTGACCGATAGCACGAATCCAACTAAAACAAGTATTCCCCATCGGGCAGTTTTTGAATTCAATAATGATTTCAACTTTTGGTTCTTTTCGGGCATATGATGTTTAGAATTTTAGGTTTATTACTGACAGATGGAGTTTTATGTCAAAAGTCATGAGGTCAATTCATGGCCCAGATCTGAAAATACTTTCTTCCCTTTCAAAAAATACTGTAAGGCAATGCTTTTCGGGTACAGGAGTTTGAAAATATCAGCATCAGGAACCGTTCTGCGTTTTTTTACCTCCCTTCGTTTCCTGATAATCATTCGGGGATGAAAAATCAACCAGAACCAGGCATGGCATAATGCGCCAAACCGTTTGAAATTAAAGGTGACAATTGACTGGGCTGCCGTCAGTACATCCAGAAAAATACGTGCAGGAAGGATATAAAGTAAATTTTTGCATTCCAGGTTTTTTAACAACATAAAAACGGAGTTCCTGTGGTTCCAGTACAGCTTTTTGTAACTATCGTAAGAAATGATTCCACCGCCATAATGATACACCAGAGATTGCGGAACAACCTTCAGTTTATAACCCGCCAGGTTGATCCGGTAACAGAGGTCAATTTCTTCCATGTGATGCACAAAATCCACGTCCATATCACCACTTTTTTTTAAAGCATCAGCACGCACGAACATGGCTGCCCCGGTTGTCCAGAAGCAACGCTGGATGTCGTCGTACTGTCCTTTGTCTTCTTCAATGGTCTCGAATATTCTGCCCCTGGTAAAGGGATATCCGAATTTATCCATATAACCCCCTGATGCACCTGCATATTCAAACTTATCAGGCTCTGCCATCGAAACCAGTTTGGGTTGCAGTGCGCCAATTGTTTCATCCTTTTCAGCTTCTTCCACCAGGGGTTCAATCCAGCCGGTATCCACCTTTACATCGTTATTCAGCACCACGAAATACTTCCCTTTAGCAAACTTAAAAGCATTGTTGTACGCCAGGCTGAACCCTCCGTTTACCCCATTCTGAAAAATCTCAACTTCTGGGTATTTCTCCACTGTATAAGCAACACTGTCATCAGTCGATTTATTATCAATCATGATGATCTCAAAATGGGGATAAGTAGATTTCAGTAAGGTGGAAAAACAGTCGTCAAGAAAGCGTTTGCCATTGTAGTTCAGCACTAAAACACTTACTAAAGGTGATTTTTGTCGGTTCATTTACTGATTTTCTGAATTTTGGTTCAAAAATAACATAAGAAGAAAGATAAAAAGAACAAAGACAAAAAGAGGAAAGACAAAAAATAGAAAGACAGAAATCTTTCAAAGTCTTTCCTGGTCTTTCAAAATCTTTTCATTTTTCCCAGTCTTTTCATCTTTTCAGCATTCTCTCATGCTTCCACCTCCTGTGCGACCATAGCCAGCCATCCGGCTTTTTCAGGATTGCCTCTTCCAGGAGATGAACATATTCTTTTGTAAGTGGATATTCTGCATTATTTTTTGTTGTTATCTCTTCCACTCTTATTTCATAAGTGCCCCTAGAAATGCGTATCATATCCATGAAATAAACCGGCATTTTAAGTTTTTGAGCTAATTTTTCCGGACCTGTAAAAAACAGTGCATCTTTATTCAAAAAATGCACCCAGCATTGCTGATCCCCTGTAGGTGCCTGGTCATTTAAAAAGGCCATATACAATCCTTCTTTTGCATGTTGGATCAGGAAACGGGAAACCTGTCTGACCGGAATATATTTCATGTCGAATTTATGCCGGATTTTGTGCCAGATAAATTCGAAAGTCTTCGATTTAAAAGGTTTGTACGCCCCATAAAATGCATGGGGTAAAACGAGGCTTAAGATTTGACCGGCAAGCTCAAAATTACCCCGATGGCCTGTTAAAATAATAGCTCCACTCTCTTCATTAAAGAGTTTTGAATAAGCTGGATTTTCTTTGAATTGGATCATTTTTTTTAATCTCGTTCGCTTCATGGTCAAGAGCTTGACAGACTCCAGAAACACATCGATATAATTCTTATAAAACAGGTTCATTATTCCCCGGATCTCCTTTATAGTTTTGTCAGGAAATGCTTGCTGAAGGTTGGCTAAAATTATTTCTTTTCGATAGCCTACTAGGTAACGTAAAAACAAATAAATTAAGCTTGAGATAAAATAAATTATTGGAAAAGGAAGAACCGCAATCAGGTATAAAAGGGAAAGAATTAAATATCTCATGGTTTAAATCGATTGTAAAAATCGTGAAAAAAGAATAATTTTCGACTTATTGCCGGAATCAATAAAGGTTTACTGACCAAAATCATCATCCAGGAAATCCCCAAAAACATCTTCTTCAGTCGGGTTGAGATTGTTGTACCTGCTAATCAGTTTTTTCCAATCTGCATTTCGTACTTCACCACTCGCATCAGAATGAATTAGTTCATATTCGTCCATGGTACCAGTACGGTTAAAGAAAACGAATTTCTTATTGTGTTGGAAGTCACTTAGTTGGTAGTAATGCCAGATTTGATAAGGATAAGATAACATGGCATTTTCAGATTCCAACACGGAATTGGGAGGGCCATATTCCATGTAAACACGTCCCCGATCAGTTAAATAACCTTTACGAAGCTGTGTTCCAAAAATCTTGTTACATTCTTCAATTCTTTTCAGGTAACTGATCCATGCTTTTGCTGGATTGTCCTTATCACGTTTCAGCCAGAATGCTAGTATAAATTCTGATAATTCATCTATATCCTTTTGTCGTTTTAACATTTCTATTTCCTGTATCTCATCGTGACTTGAAAGGATATAAAGATAATCCATGTATTCCAGGAGTTGATCACGGCTATACCCCTTGATGATCTGAGCAAGAAGAATTTTACTATCAATCGTCCTGTCTTCCACAACCACATGACTGTTCTTTTGTTTTGAAAAGAAAGCAGTTTTTGAAGAAAGGCGAACATTCTTTGTATTATAGATTTCCGTAAGCAGTTCGTAATTGCCGATGGGGAGATCTCGAATTAATAAGGAACCAATCAGGTAATTTATGTGAGCTACTTTTAGGCGTGTAGTATGTTGAAAATCTGATAAATCCATGGATCCCATCCGTAAATAATATTTTACAAAGAGATTCTCATCCTTAATAAATAAATCAGCATTATAAAACTCAAGGTAGAAATATAGTTTTTCCTGCGATGAAGAATAAGAATTGAATACGTTTGGAATGATATTATAAGTGCTTCTTGTGAAAGTATTTATAGTGTGTGCCGCGTAAACTGTATCTGAAAACATGACATCTGAAAAACTGATAATCTTATTTTTAAACCGAGTGTTTACAATGGATGCGAAATAAGTTTTGTTTTCGTCATTGTAAGTATCAGAAATCCAAACCTGCATATTGTAAGTGCCATATGGCAGTACAGTCCGCAAGAGATCGGTGAGTGCAAAATTCAAATTGGATGTATCAGCTATTTCAGGACTTTCAATGGAGTAAATCCCACTGTAATATATGCTATCCCGTTGAGAATATTCCAGCTTCACCCTTACAGATGCCTTGAAAGAATTCTTGTCTGTTTTCTGGAATTCAATGCTTGAAACAGGGACTTTCAGATAGATTTCAACATAACTACTTTCATCATTGTTCTTAAAAACACCGTGGTTTATGAAAACAACAATCCCAAAAGAACTGATGGGACCCATGATCAAAAAAAAGATAAACAAAAAAAAGACCCTAAGGTGTGAATTGGCATTTTTCATAGCAGGCATTTTGAATGAGAAAATTAGTTATAATGCTTCTTTTTGACAAGCTAAAAATAAGAATTCGATCCAATGAATGAGTAAATGGGGCAGTAGAATGAGTATATTATCGTATTCCGGTCTAACTTTGAAACTTCAACCTATTTCAATTGGATGGAAAAAATAGTTATAGAACCTCATTACTTGCCCACTACCCGGTATTTTACCTATATGTTTCATAGCACACATTTCATTTTGGATGATAAAAGTGTTTTTGAGAAGCAGAGTTATAGAAACCGCTGCTACATTGGCGGCCCAAATGGGATTATTTGTTTAATTGTACCTCTGAAAAAGGGTAAAACCACGCAATCTTTCAAGGAGGTCAGGATTGACTACAGCACCAATTGGCAACACGTTCACTGGACATCCATCTTTTCCAGTTATAACAATTCTCCTTTTTTTGAACATTTTAGTTTGAACTTTGAATCCTGTTTTTTCAAAAAATATGAATTCTTATTGGATCTGAACCTGGATTTGATTCATGAAATTGCTGCCTATTTTCATCTCAATTCGAAAGTATCCTTGCTTTCTGAGAAAAAGGATTTAACAGAATACTGCGATTACAGGAACAGGATTCATCCCAAGGGAAAACGGAATATGGAGGATGAATCATTCATTGAGCAGGAATATGTCCAGGTATTTAGTGATCGGTTTAGCTTTCAGAAGGGGATGAGTATATTGGATCTATTATTTTGTGAAGGTCCGCATAGTGAATCTTTTTTGCAAAAGAATCTGATCATTTAATTTCTTCATAAATCCCAATGTGGGAGTACTTATTAATCCTCCCCTCTATTCTTTTCCGGGGATCAATGTCCTTCAATTCGTTTAAATGTTCGCTTATTCCTTTTTTCAGACTCAGGTACACTTTTTCAGGATCTTTATGCGCTCCGCCCAGGGGTTCGGGGATTTTCCCGTCAATTAGCTTAAAATTCCACAGATCCTCTGCAGTCAGTTTCATTTGTTCTGCAGCTTTCTCTGTATAATCCCAATTGTTCCACAAAATGGATGAACAGACTTCAGGGGAAATAACCGAAAACCAGGTATTTTCAAGCATCAGTAAACGATCACATATTCCAATAGCCAGTGCTCCGCCAGATGCACCTTCCCCAATGACCACAGAAATAACAGGAACAGTCAGCATTATCATTTCCTGCAAATTTGTGGCAATGGCTTCTGCCTGTCCGTGAGCTTCGGCTTCAAGTCCCGGAGAAGCACCGGGAGTATCAATTAATGTAAGGATGGGCTTGTTGAATTTTTCTGCTAATTTCATCAATCGCAATGCTTTCCGATAACCTTGCGGATTGGACATGCCAAAATTCCTGAATTGCTTTTCCTTCATGGTGCGGCCTTTCTGCTGGCCGATGATCATGATGGTTTGTTTCTCAAAATTGGCAAAACCACCAACTACTGCATGATCATCACCGTTTTTTCGATCACCATGAAGTTCAATAAACTGGCTGCAAATATTTTCAATATAATCCAGTGAATGGGGACGGTCAGGATGCCTGGAAAGCTGTACTTTTTGCCAACCAGACAGCTTGGAATAAATAGTCGTCTTCAGTTCATGTAATTCGGCTTTTATTTGATTGATTTTAAAAGTTTTTTGTTCCATGTCCAGATTTGATTCTTTGATTTTATGAAGCTTTTCTTCCAGATCCAGAACTGGTTTTTCAAAATCAAGCATGTTCCTTATCTTTATAGGTCTGAAGTGAATGGATAAATTTAGTCCTTTTCAATCGAATCAACAAAGGATTTTTTTAAAGCTACTTTTTCATTGTATCCAGAACAGCCTTAATGATTGCTAATAAAGCAAATCCTAAAGCAATAAAACCAATCCATTGCTGGTCGCTCCAAAACTCGAAGGCTATAAACAAGGCCAGTGCAACTATCAGAAAAGTGCTGATAAGTGAATTGTACTTGATAACAAATGCTCTATTTGCAAAGGCTCGTTTAAGGATAAAAATTAAAGCTAAAGCAATGATGATTACATGCTTAGCTTCTAGTGTTTCAGGAAAATTCAACATTTTTAGATCTTAAAATAAAAGGGATTTAATTTTCATGTAAAGCTCGGTATTTTTATATACACCGGTAAAATTTTCAGCTCCAGGACCATTTGCAAAAACCGGTACCAGTTCCGCTTTTACAGATTTGCTTAGAATTTTTAAATCAGGTTCATCGTTTTTCATTACCCATTCAATGTGGCCTCTTTGATAGCTGGAACATACTATTAATAGGGTTCTTCGATCGACACCCACATATTTATACACTTGTTCAATGAATTGTTCAAGATTTGTCAATTCGCTTAGCAAATAGTTTCCATTATTTGCCCTGCAGGCCCAGTCGATTTGAGTGAGATTAACCACCATAAAATAACCGTTATCATCCTTAATTAATGTCCGGAAAGCTTTGTGCCAGGCCAGCTGCAAATACTGGTCATTTGAAGATGCCGGGGCAGGATGATCCGGGTAAACCAGTCCTGCCACTTTTTTCGCCCTTCCTTTTTCAAGTTTAGGAACTTCATGATAAAGCTTGTAACCAGCTTTACGTAAATCCCTCGTCAGGTCTTCACCATCCGAGCGTTTGTTAAAATACTTCATTCCACCTCCAATAAAAACATCGAGTTCCGATTCCAGGATAGAAGAAGCTATTCTTTCTCGTTTGTTATAATTCAACTGATGTGCAAAAAAAGCCGCAGGAGATGTGTAGGTTATAGAGGATGTAGTAATAAGACCTGTCACTTTATTCTCTTTTTTAGCCAACTCTAGCATGTTCTGTACATTGTTTTTATTCTCATCTTTTCCTAAACCACCCTCATAAGTTTTTATTCCGCATGCTATACTGGAAATTGCCGAAACCGGGTCAACGGTTAAGTTTGTAGAATCATTTGTCTGGAGAAAGCCGGTATGTGTCAACTTAAAAAGATTCGAATTGCCTCCATTTGCAATGGCTGAGGCACTGAGATGACTCATTCCGAATCCATCAATAACAACCAGCACTATATTTTTGGGTTTTTGATTTTGCGCCTTGTGAGAATTAAAAATACAGCACAAAGCAAGCAAAATCAATATCGGTTTTTTTAACATAATTTCTATTTAATTGCATTTATAATAGTTTCCGGGAAAAGCCCTGATCACATTTTTGAATTCAAGATCCAGTAATTTCAACGATAATTCCGAACCATTCCAGTTTGTTATTGTTGCTATTTGATCGATATGGCATTTCCCGTTCTTCTTTAAGTATTCCAGTAGTAATTTTTCATTTTCATCCAATTCCGACCAAGAAATTTGAACTGTTTTTTTCGCTGTGGGCAATACATCCCATCCCATTGCATAGGCGATGTCGTTTGCATTTTGAATCAAACTGGCTTTATTCAATTTGATAAATTGATTGCAACCGGCAGAATACTTATCATCCTTTCGGCCGGGTAAGGCATAAACTTCCCGGTTATATGAAAAAGCAATTTCGGCTGTAATCAATGCGCCTCCTTTCATACCGGATTCAATAACGACCACTCCATCCACCATGCCGGCCACTATCCGGTTCCGTTCCGGAAAATTGACTTTATCGGGTTTTGTTCCCGAAATATATTCAGTAATAATGCTTCCCTGCTTGATAACATCTTTTGCTAAAGAACGATTTTGAGCGGGATAAATTGTATCCAGTCCGTGTCCAAGAACTGCAATTGTTTCCATCCCGTTTTGCAAGGCCGTTTTATGGGCACACTGATCAATTCCAAAAGCCAGTCCGCTTACAATACATACATGATAATCTTTTAAATCAGAGACTATTTGTGCACAGGCTTTTTTCCCATAAGCAGTTGCTTTCCGGGTTCCAACCACAGCAATCATCCTGCTTTGATTATAATCGCAGCTTCCCTTTGTGTAAAGTACGATAGGTGCATCATCGATATGCCGTAAGCGTTCAGGATACTGATCATCAAAATAAGCAAAGGCCTTTATATTTTTTTTGTTAATGAAGTCAATTTCATTTTCGGCTCTTTCAAAGTTTTTAAATTTCAGAATTGAATCGGCGGTCATTTTGCCGATACCCGGTATTTTTTCCAACGCAGCTCTTTTCTCATAAAATACAGCTTCCGGGTTGCCGCAATAGGCAATGAGGTTTTTGGCAAGCTTGGGCCCTATCATAGGAATTAGTTGCAAAGAAATAAGATATGTCAGGTGATCGTTTTGCATATTTCAATGTCCCTTATACTCAACCATATATTTATAATCAAAAGCTTGTAGTTTTTGTCTTCCTCCCAGATCCGGCATATCAATGATGGATGCAACGCCCACAACTTTAGCTTTTAGTTTTTGAGCTAATTTTACTCCTGCAACCAATGTCCCCCCGGTGGCCACCAAATCATCAACAACAATCACCCTGTCGCCCTGCTTCAACGCATCTTTGTGTAATTCTACTTTATCAGTACCATATTCAAGTTCATACTCTTCCGTGATCACATCAGCAGGCAATTTACCAGGCTTTCTAACCGGGACGAAACCACAACCCAATAAGTTGGCCAGGATGCCTCCAACAATAAAACCCCTTGCCTCAATACCTAACACATAATCGATTTTCTTGTCAGCGTACCAGGAAGTCATGGTGTTCATTACATAATCAAATGCTTCTGCGTGTTTAAACAGGGTGGTCACATCATGAAATAAAATTCCTTTTTTAGGAAAATCAGGAATATCCCGTATGTATTCTTTTATATTCATTTTATGATATTTAGCCTGTAATGGGACTACAAATTACGAGAAATAATAGCAAAACTTTATGCGTATTCTGGAAATAAAGAGAGTATCGATTTTTCATTGGCTTTGCAAATTCCTCTTTCGGTGATCAGGCCACTGATCAGGCGAGCGGGTGTCACATCAAATCCATAATTTACAGCATTTGTATTTTCAGGACAAATCAGTATTTCCTGAATACCTTCTGCTGAAAGTCCTTTCATGTATTTTACTTCATTTTCATCACGCTCTTCGATTGGGATTTCCTTGAGTCCATTGCATATACTGAAATCAATGGATGAAGAAGGAGCTGCCACATAAAAGGGAATCTGATTATCAAAAGCAGCCAAAGCTTTCAGGTAAGTGCCGATTTTATTGGCTACATCACCTTTTCTTGTGGTTCTGTCGGTTCCGACAATGATAAGATCAACCAATTTGTGTTGCATCAAATGTCCTCCGGTATTATCTGCAATTAGGGTGTGAGGAATTTCTTCTTGCCCCAATTCATAAGTTGTTAGTGCTGCGCCCTGGTTTCGTGGTCTTGTTTCATCCACCCAAACATGAATTGGAATTCCTTTTTCATGGGCAAGATAAATTGGAGAAGTAGCTGTTCCATAATCGACAGTGGCCAGCCATCCGGCATTGCAATGGGTGAGGATGTTTACTGTTTTGTGTCCATTTGTGTTGTAAATATCTTCAATCAGCTTAAGGCCATGTTCACCAATTTTTTTGCATTGATCAAGGGTTTCATTTTTGATAGTCTCAGCCTCGGCAAGAACCAAATCTGATATTGAGGTATTGGATGCTGAAACTTTTTGTAATATCCGATCAACAGTTTTTGCCAGATCAACAGCGGTTGGACGAGAGTCTTTTAGTTTTTGAGCAGCAATTTTTAGAGAGTCGAGGGATTCTAAAGTAGCCAAATACATTCCATAGGCGGCAGTAACACCAATGAGTGGAGCTCCTCTAACTATCATTTCTTTTATGGCAAAAACAGCTTCATCCAGGGTTTTAATCTCCAAGGTTTTAAACTCAAAAGGAAGCAAACGCTGGTCGATGACCCAGAGTTTTCTATTAGTATCCAGCCAGATTCCTTCGTAATGTGTATTGGCAATTTTCATGACCTTTTATAGCAAATATAGGTATCTACCGGGAGAATTGATGTGTAAAATGACAAAAACGGATTTGTGCTGATGGGTAGTAAAGTCACCCAAAAAGGAAGGAAATTTCGTAAATTTGTTCTATGCAAAAAGAAGAATTATTCAATTACTTAAAAAACAGAAAACTTTTCTGGAGCTATGATGTAGGTGAATATAATTCAAAATACGACTCTTTAATTATCGAACATATTTTACTTTATGGTGATGTAAATGAATTAAACTCCTTATTCTCTTTATTTACATTTTCAATGATAAAAGATATATGGCTTCGTAAAGTGATTACCGATAAGCGATATTATAAACTCAATTATTACCTTGCGGTTATTTATTTCAACATCAAATCGCCCAAATCATATATTCTAAGAAAAGCAAAAGAAAACAGCCGCTATGAACGAATTAAGCATTTTGCCAAAACAAACACGCTTAGTATTAACTGAACTTTCAAAAATAGAATTCATTTCGGAATTTACTTTTGTAGGTGGCTCTGCCCTGGCTATTTATCTTGAACATCGTATCAGTGAAGATATTGACTTATTTAGTTATAAGGATACAATTGATATGGATGGGATAATTCAATCAATTTCGGAAAACCATCAGTTACAAATAGTAAACAAGTCAGAAAAGCAACTTGACCTTATTGTTGATCAGGTTAAAACTACTTTTTTTGCGAATAATTGGGATGGGTTAAAACTTAATCACCAATTTTTGAACCATCTTTCAATAGCTGAACTCGAAATACTAACAGCCTTAAAAATAAATACACTTTTTCTTCGGGCAAAATTCAGGGATTATTATGATTTGTATGTCATAAACAAAGAAAAATTCTCTTTAGATTCCATGTTTCAAATGGGTATTGCTCATATTCCAAATTTAACAATAAAGCTGTTTCAAATGTCGTTGACCTTTATTGATGATATTGAGGATGAAAATATACTGCAGCTGCAACCTAAATATAAAGTAACACTAAAGCAAATGCAGGAACACTTTATTAAGAAAATCAAAGAGCAAAACAAATAAACTAAACTGTAAAAAATTCATATTTATGCTATTTGAGTTGAAAAACTCAAAATCCAATTACTTCTTCGTCTGCCCCTTAACAGATGAAATCGCTTTTTCAATTTCTTCAGCATCACCTAAATAATAATGTTTGATTGGTTTCAAATTATCATCCAGTTCATAAACAAGCGGAATACCAGTTGGAATATTGAGTTCCATAATATCCTCATCGCTAATATGGTCGAGGATTTTTACGATTGCTCTTAAACTATTTCCATGAGCTGAAATGAGTAATTTTTTCCCTTCCCTGATATCCGGGGTAATTACATTTTCCCAATAAGGTGTTAAGCGGATGATGGTGTCTTTCAGACTTTCTGTTAAAGGAATTTCAGTTTCAGCTAAATCTTTATAACGGATATCATTTCCAACATAATCTTCATCTGATTTTTCCATGGCGGGAGGCCGAATATCAAATCCTCTTCTCCATTTGTGCACTTGTTCAGCACCGTGTTTCTCAACGGTTTCGAGTTTATTGAGTCCTTGCAAAGCACCATAATGTCTTTCGTTTAATCGCCAGCTACGCTCAACAGGAATCCACATTTGATCCATTTCTTCAAGTGCAATCCAAAGGGTTCGGATTGCACGTTTTAATACAGAAGTATAGGCTTTGTCAAATTCGAAATTATTTTCCTTCAACACAATTCCCGATTGCTGTGCTTCATGAACTCCTTTTTCAGACAAATCAACATCCGTCCATCCTGTGAATCGGTTTTCCTTGTTCCAGAGACTTTCGCCGTGGCGTAATAAAACTAGTTTTATCATATTAATAATAAATTATTCCATAGTCGAATTGAAGAAACCACAGAACTGAAACGAATTAATAATAACTTAGTAATCAATATTCATCTTCATTGAAGAAGAACTCATCATGAGTAGGATAATCAGGCCAGATTTCATCAATGCTTTCGTATGGATCACCATCATCCTCAAGCTCCTGTAAGTTTTCTACCAACTCTAAGGGAGCCCCGGTACGGATAGCATAGTCAATCAACTCATCTTTAGTTGCTGGCCATGGAGCATCAATTAAATAGGATGCTAATTCCAGTGTCCAATACATATTAAAAGCATTTTAGATTTCCGGCAAATATAACATTTTACATCAAATGCAATTAATTTATAAAAAATTAATAAAAACACTGCATAATATTGTCTTACAAGCAATTAAAAAAAACAGGCTATGTCAGGTTCTTACTGCAATTTACAAAAGATAATATGAATAAAAAGGCGCTTTCCACGATAATTTTATCCCATTTGATATATGAATTTATCTCATTCAAAAATGACCCAGCAGCTAAACATAGTTTTGCTGATTTTAAGGATTTGAAAATTTGATGATATTTTTATAGAGATTTGCATCTAAATTAAAATTCATTTGTGAGCAATCAGAATTTCATTGATCAAATCAAAATATATTGCCGTTCAGGTGCAGGAGGACCAGGCTCTGTTCATTTTCATAGAGATAAACTCACTGCCAAAGGGGGGCCTGATGGAGGTGATGGTGGCAGGGGTGGTCACGTGATCCTGAAGGGAAATAAAAATCTTTGGACTCTTCTGCATTTGAGATATCAAAAACATATTTTAGCAAAAAATGGTCAGGCAGGAATGGGTCTTCACAAGACAGGAGCGGATGCAGCAGATATGGTTATTGAAGTGCCATTAGGGACGATAGCGAGAGATTTTGAAACGGATGAGCTCTTGATTGAAATTACGGAAGATAGTCAGGAAGGAATACTATTGAAAGGCGGCCAGGGAGGCCTTGGTAACATCCATTTCAAATCTTCCACGAGACAGGCTCCTCAATATGCCCAACCCGGTATTCCGGGCATTGAAAAAACGGTGATTCTGGAATTAAAACTACTTGCTGATGTGGGTTTGGTTGGATTGCCAAATGTAGGAAAATCAACCCTTCTTTCTGTTATATCAGCTGCAAAGCCCAAAATTGCAAATTATGAGTTTACAACGCTGACACCCCAGGTCGGAGTGGTGAATTACAGGGATTATCAATCTTTTGTTGTGGCAGATATACCCGGGATTATTAAAGGTGCCAGTGCAGGAAAAGGATTGGGAACCCAGTTCCTTCGCCACATAGAAAGAAATTCAATTCTTTTATTTATGGCCAGTGCAGAGAATTTAAACATCAATGATCAATACCTGACTTTATTAACAGAACTGGAAAAATTCAATCCTTCTTTGTTGATGAAAAAGAGATTGTTAGCTATTACCAAATCCGATTTACTGGATGAAGAGTTGAAAGAAGAAATAAGAAAATCAGTTCCTCAAATTCCCTACCTATTTATTTCATCGGTGAGCACACAAGGCATTATCGAACTGAAAGATTTACTTTGGAAAATGCTAAACCCAGAAGTTGATTTCTAAATAAGTTTACCCATTGTAATAAAATATGGATTCAACATATTTTCCTTATTGTATTCCAGGTCTATCTCCTTATCATATCTAAAAACACGTCCTCCAGCTTCATTCACGATGGCATGGGCAGCAGCAGTATCCCATTCCATGGTAGGTCCTAATCGAGGATAAATATGGGCTTTGCCTTCGGCAATCAATAATAACTTAAGAGAACTTCCAATGGATGTGATCTCGGCTTCTTCAAATTGTGAAATGAATTTTGTTGTTTCCCTATTCATATGAGAACGGGAAGCGACTATCCTTATTTTTTTTTGATCTTTTGAAAAAGCAGCAGCTTCGATCTGCTTTTTGTTGCCTTTTTCAATAATAAATGCACCCAGGCCCTTTTGTGCGTAATACATTTTTTCCTGAACTGGAACATAGACTATTCCTCCAACCGGGCTGTGATCCTGAATGAGTGCAATATTCACTGTAAATTCACCATTTCGATTAATGAATTCCTTGGTTCCATCCAGTGGATCAATTAACCAGAAAAGATTGAAATTTTTTCGAATTTGGTAGCTGATCTCTTTATTCTCTTCTGAAATAATGGGTATTTCGGGGAATAATTTCACTAATTCTTCATTGATAATATCATTGGATAATTTATCGGCTATAGTTAATGGACTGGAATCACCCTTGAAGGAAATATCCCAGTTCTCGGTTCCGGATTCATACACTCGTAAAATTTCTGCACCTGCTTTTTTTGCAATGGAAATCAATTCACTTATTATTATATTTGCGGCTTGCATTGGAATGCTAATATGCTTTAGATGCAAAAGTATTATTAATTTTCTGCACTGGTAAAATTGAAATTTGGAAAATATTTTTCCCATATTTAATCAGATTGTCACCCGGGACGAAAAAGAAAAACTGATTCAGCAACGGGGCATGGTATTTTGGTTTACTGGTTTATCAGGATCAGGCAAAAGCACACTTGCAAAGGGGCTTGAACGTAAACTGCATCATCGTGGCTTCATGACTAAATTATTGGATGGAGATAATATCCGCCATGGATTAAATAATAACCTGGGTTTTAGTGAAGAAGACCGGGCTGAAAATATTCGAAGAGTGGCAGAAGTGGCAAAACTCTTTCTGAATACGGGTTGTATCACCATCTGTTCATTTATCAGTCCAACAGAAAAAATGAGGCAGATCGCCAAAGAAATAATCGGAGCGGAAAATTTCTATGAGGTATATGTTAAATGTTCGTTAGAGGTCTGTGAAAAGCGTGACCCAAAAGGATTATACCGAAAAGTCAGGAAAGGCGAAATAAAGAATTTTACCGGAATTCACTCGGATTATGAAGAACCCAAAGCCCCCAATTTTATCCTGCGAACGGATAATAAGACCATCAGGCGATCAATTCGTCAATGTTACAGGGAGGTTATATCATTAATTAGATATTAAAATTGACAATGGCATATACATTTTCACATCTTGATCATTTAGAATCGGAAGCCATCTTCGTCATCAGGGAAGTGGCTGCACAATTTCAAAAACCGATGTTGTTATTTTCAGGGGGAAAAGACTCCATGCTGATATTGCACCTGGCATGGAAAGCTTTTTATCCGGCCAGGATCCCTTTCCCGATCGTTCATGTCGATACAGGGCATAATTTTGAAGAAACCATAGAATACAGGAACAGGATGGCTGACAAGTATGAAGTAAACCTGGTAGTGGGTTATGTTCAGGATAGCATTGATTCAGGCAAGGTAGAGGAAGAAACCGGGATAAATTCAAGCAGAAACTGGCTTCAGTCGGTAACCCTTCTTGATACAATTGAAGAACATAAATTTGATTGTGCTTTAGGCGGGGGGCGAAGAGATGAGGAAAAAGCCCGGGCTAAAGAAAGATTTTTCTCTCACAGGAATGAATTTGGCGAATGGGATCCTAAAAATCAGCGTCCGGAATTGTGGAATCTTTTCAATGGACGCAAGAACTATGGGGAACACTTTCGGGTTTTTCCGATCAGTAACTGGACAGAAATGGATGTTTGGCAATACATAAAACGAGAAGAAATCGACTTGCCTTCCATCTATTTTAACCATAAAAGGAGAGTATTTAACAGGGATGGAGTCTGGTTGGCAGAATCCCCTTTTAACCCCATGAAACCCACTGAGGTGGCTGTCGAAAAAGAGGTAAGATTCAGGACCATAGGAGATATTTCTTGTACTGGTGCCATTGAATCCAAAGTCAATAATATTGATGACATCATTGCTGAAGTGGCATCTTTTCGTGTAACAGAACGCGCTGGAAGACATGATGATAAACGATCTGATACCTCCATGGAAGATCGTAAAAAAGAAGGTTATTTTTAACAGGATCAGACATGCACCTATTCAATTATTATTTTATCCGAAGATCAAAAGGACTCCTGTGGAGAATACTTTCGGCCCTACTTTTCAAATTTTACTTTTCACTTTTCACTTTTTACTTTTTACTTTTTACTTTTCACTTTTTACTTAGCTGATATGGATTTATTAAGATTTGTCACTGCAGGCAGTGTTGATGATGGAAAAAGCACCTTAATAGGCAGGTTGTTATTTGATACCAAAACGATTTTTAAGGATCAATTGGAAGCAGTTGAACACACCAGCAAGGTAAGAGGCGAGGACTTTGTCAATTTAGCTTTGCTCACCGATGGCTTAAGGTCTGAACGGGAACAGGGCATTACCATTGATGTGGCTTACCGGTATTTTGCAACTCCCAAAAGAAAATTTATTTTAGCAGATTCTCCCGGGCATGTGCAATATACCAGGAATATGATCACGGGAGCATCCAATGCGAGCCTGTCCCTCATTTTAGTGGATGCCCGAAATGGCGTCTTGGAGCAAACCCGCAGGCACACATTCATTTCAGCATTGCTGGGAATAAAGCACCTGATAGTGTGTATTAATAAAATGGATCTGGTGGACTTCAACCAGGATATTTATCAAAAAATAAAAGAAGATTACAGAGCCTTTTCTTCAAAAATTGATGTCCCGGATATTCGTTTTATACCACTTAGCGCCAAAGAGGGGGATAATGTAGTCAGGCGTTCTGAAAAAATGGACTGGTACCAGGGACCCACCTTATTGTATGCATTGGAGAATACTTATGTTGAAAGTGATTACGAAAGAGTGAATTGCAGGTTTCCTGTACAATATGTTCTACGGCCGATGAAAGAGGCTTTTCATGATTACAGAGGGTATGCAGGTCGTGTAGCAGGAGGTATTTTCAAGAAAGGAGATGAGGTGGTTGTTTTACCTTCCGGCTTTAAATCACGGATTAAATCCATTGAAAATGTAGGGAAAGAAGTTGACCAGGTATTTCCTCCCATGAGTGCATCCATCCAGCTGGAAAACGACATTGATATCAGCAGGGGTGATATGATAGTGAAGGAATTTTCTCAACCCAATATGAACCAGGATATTGATATTATGCTCTGCTGGTTTACAGAAACGCCATTAGCTATCGGCAGCAAATTCATCATTAAACACACCACCAGGGAAGTAAAAGCCATCCTTAAAGATGTCAGGTATAAAGTGGATATCAATACCCTTCATCGAATTCAGGATGATAAGCATATTGGACTAAACGATATTGGCAGAGTTCATTTGCGGACATCTTCTCCATTAATTTTTGACACCTATAAAAAGAATAAAATAACAGGCAGTGTCATCCTGATTGATGAAAAAAACAATTATACGGTTGCGGCAGGAATGATATTATAAGCAGTTTTGATACAACTAACGGAATACCGACAATTTCTCTAGAAGGGATGCTGTTGGCACAAATTCCAAATCCCAAGATCCAAATCCCAAGGATCAAATTCAAAGATGCGTAGGTAACCTAAGTTCAGTTAATTAATGTTAATAAATCAGGTACTTAACTTCGCGTAGCTTCGTGAAAACCTCCGGGCGTCGTCGTGTTAGTTTTTTTATCATATGAAGATTCGAGAAGTTAGTAAAGAATTACGAAGTTTCAGGAATTTTTACAATATCATAAATAGGAAAGTCAATTCTAAAATAATATCAGGCATTCTTTAACCCTTAAACGGCTTAACTAATTATTTATTCATCAAAAGCTCTCCAAACTTTCTTCCATATTCTTTCAAATCATCTGAAGATGTATCTGGAGAAAATTTTATTTTCAAGCCGTCCAGTATTTTAGATAATCTGAGTGTACTTAAGGCATTCTCAATAATTCCAACACCTTCACCGCTCCAGCCAAAGGAGCCAAATGCAGCAAATGCTTTTCCCCGGTCCCGTATAGGATTTATAGACGCAAATAAGTGGTAAAGCTGTGGCAATATGTTTTGGTTAAAAGTAGGAGAGCCAACCACCAATGCATTTGAGCCAGCTATTTTATGATTCAGGAAGTGAAAATCCTTATCCTGAATATCACAAATTTCCGTTTGAATATTTCCGGTTTCGGCTATTCCTTCAGCTATGCTTTCAGCCATTTGTCGTGTAAAACCGTATGCTGATACATAAGGAATAAATACTTGAATTCCGTTTGATTCCCTGTTTTCAATTTCCTGCCTGGCATACTCTGCTGAAATATGGACATATTTTTTCCAGTTTGACCGAAGTATGGGGCCATGTCCGGGACAAATCATTTGAATCTCATAGTCTTGAATTTTATCAATAGCCTTTAGCATAAATTTGCTGAATGGCTTAAGAATCATATCAAAATAATACTTGAAAGCTTCATCAAAATTGTCTGCCTCATCATCAAACATCCGTTCATCGCAAAAATGGCAGCCAAAGGAATCACAGCTAAACAAGAGTTGGTCTTCTGCGAGATAAGTGAAAATAGAATCAGGCCAGTGAAGGTTTGGTGCGGCTATAAAATGCAATGTCTTATTTCCCAGGTCCAGTTTTCCTCCATCTTTTGCCCGAATAGATTTGAATTCCCGGCCAATAATATCTGGCAAAAATTTCAATCCATTTCCACTTGCCACTACAGTGGCGTTAGGTGCAAAATCCAGCAAGTATTTCAGGCAGGCCGAATGATCGGGCTCAGTGTGGTTGAGAATGATATATTCGATTTCTGCAGGATCAGTAATCCTTTTTATTTTTTCAAGATATTCCGCTTGAAATCCTTCCTTAGATGTGTCAATGATCGTTTTTTTCTCAGCATTGATGAAATAGGAATTATAAGTAGTTCCAAATTTGGTATCCATCATAATGTCAAAAACCCTTATATCTGGATCTAAATTACCTATCCATTTAACATCTTTTGTAACATCTAAAATCATTTCTGAAGTCATTTAATCTGGTATAAAAAGTAAAAATTCTGAAAGAGCAAATTTATTAAAACAATTAGACGGGCAATTGATTTTTTTAAATAGAGTGAATCAAATCCAATCATCTCTTATCTTTGTATTTAATTTTGATTTAACGTATTCAAATTGATAATCTACTAAATGGAAGGCACAGAAAAAAAGACTTTAATTGGAAGAATTCGGGAGCTCAAGAAAATGAATAACGCCATCATCCTTGTGCATAATTACCAGGATCCTGAGATTTATGAAATAGGTGATTTTATTGGTGATTCACTGGAGCTTTCACGCAAAGCCATGGAAGTTGAAGAGGACATAATCATTTTTTGTGGTGTGAAATTTATGGCAGAAACGGCTAAAATATTAAATCCAACCAAGCGTGTTATTCTTCCTAACCTGGAAGCAGGTTGTTCGATGGCTGATATGTCGGATGTTCCGGGATTGATAAAATTAAAAGAGGAATATCCAAATGCTGGTGTAGTTTGTTATATCAATACCAATGCGGATGTAAAAGCATTGAGTGATATTATTTGCACTTCATCCAATGCAATAAAAATGGTGGAATCCCTGCCCAATGATGAGATCATTTTCCTTCCGGATAAAAATATGGCTGCATACCTTCAGACAAAAACAAAGAAAAAAATAATTCCTTACGAAGCCTATTGTTATATTCACAATGCATTGGATGGGGAAATGCTGACTGATTTCAAAAAGCGTTATCCGATGGCGGAGGTCATTGCGCACCCGGAATCTCCCCCTGATGTGCTGGCTATTTCAGACCATGTGCGTGGAACCAGCGGAATGATCAAGGCTGCCCGTGAATCGAAAGCCAAAGAGTTTATTATGGTAACTGAATGTGGCATGGCCCAAAAGCTTAGAGATGATGTCCCAGGTAAGACTTTCCATTCTTTTTGTAACATTTGCTCCTATATGAAAATGACTAATTTGTTTCTAGTTGAACGGGCACTAAAAAAATTGGAATACGAAATATTTGTCCAGGAAGAAATAGCCAGGAAAGCCAAAATAGCAATTGAAAGGATGCTTGAGCTGTCCTAAAATTATTCTGTATCAAAATAGATCCTTCATTTAATAATCTTCTTTTCAATTGATATTTCCAGAAAAAACTTGAGCAGACAGAATGCTGCCAATAGGATATTTACTCTTATTTTTGGAGTGATAGCGATTGTTTCATTAAAATCTTTCATTCGAATAAAACCTTATTCATGCAGTATTATGATGTAGTTGTAGTGGGGTCCGGAATTGCTGGCCTGTCTTATTCATTAAGGGTTTCAGAATATTTTAAGGAGCATCATCCCGATTTCAAAATTTGTATTTTAACAAAGGGAGAAGAGGATGAAACAAATACGAAATATGCTCAGGGAGGTGTTGCAGTAGTGACTGATTTCTTCCAGGATTCTTACGAAAAACACATGAAAGATACCATGGCAGCTGGCGATGATTTGTCAAATCCTGAAATAGTTGAAATGGTGATAAAAGATGGTCCTGCCCGTATACATGAAATCATCCGGTGGGGAACGCAATTCGATACCAAGAATACGGGTGAATTTGACCTGGGAAAGGAAGGGGGGCATTCTGCCAACAGAGTTTTACATCATAAGGATATTACCGGTTTAGAAATTGAACAAAAACTTTTAAAGCAAGTCAGAAAATACAGCAATATCACACTTTTAAATCATCACTTTTCTATTGATCTGCTAACCCAGCATCACCTGGGGCAGGATTTGCCTAAAAGAAGCAAGGATATTGAATGCTATGGCTTATATGTAATGAATCAAAAAAACAGGCAGATTACAAAAATGCTATCAAAAATAGTGGTGCTGGCAACAGGGGGAATCGGACAGGTTTATTACAATACCACCAATCCTAAAATTGCCACAGGTGATGGAATTGCCATGGCTTATCGTGCTGGTGCATTAATTGAGAATATGGAGTTTATTCAATTTCATCCAACCGGATTATATAACCCGGGTGTGAGACCTTCATTCCTTATTTCAGAAGCTGTTCGCGGTTTTGGTGGGATCTTGAAAACCAAGGCTGGAGAAGCATTTATGCAAAATTATGATGAAAGGGAGTCATTAGCACCGCGAGATATTGTAGCAAGAGCCATTGATTCAGAATTGAAAAAAAGTGGTGATGATTTTGTTTGCCTTGACTGCCGGGATATTCCAGAAAGTGATTTTTCAGAAAGGTTTCCTCAAATTTATGAAAAATGCATGGCTATTGGAATTAATCCGTCAAGGCAGATGATCCCTGTAGTTCCTACCTGTCATTATGCTTGTGGAGGAATCAATACTGATGTGAATGCAGCAACGACTATTCAAAACCTGTATGCTATTGGTGAGGTAGCTTCCACCGGGCTTCATGGTGCAAACAGGCTGGCATCAAATTCTCTTTTGGAAGCATTGGTTTTTGCGCACAATTGCTATTTGGATACAGTGAAACGCATTGAATTGCTGGAATTCAAAAATAACATTCCGGACTGGAATGCTGAAGGGACCATGCAACCCCGGGAAGGAGTATTAATCACACATAAATTAAAAGAACTGCAACTCTTGATGAGCGATTATGTGAGTATTGTGCGTACGAAAAAACGCCTCGAGGAAGCCATGAAACGTGTTCAATTATTGTATGAGGAAACGGAAGATCTTTACAACCAGGTACAATTATCCCCGCAGTTATGTGAGCTAAGAAATCTTATTAGCGTAGCCTATTTAGTGACAAGGGCAGCCATGCGAAGAGTTGAAAATAAAGGATTGCATTACAACCAGGACCTGGATATCGGAAAAAATTAAAAATTCGGACGCAGCTGAAATTTGGTATAAAAGTCATCAATTACTTTAACAGCCTCATCTACAGTATTTACAATCTGAAAAATATTCATGTCTTCTGGTGAAATATTTTCTTCCGGAAGCATGGTTTTTTTAAACCAGTCGATTAAACCAGACCAATATTCCGAACCAAATAATACAACCGGGAAAGTCACTATTTTATGGGTTTGAATTAGTGTAATCGCTTCAAAGAACTCGTCCATGGTTCCAAAACCTCCCGGCATAACCACAAAGCCCTGCGCATATTTTACAAACATCACCTTGCGCACGAAAAAGTAATCGAAATTGATGAGTTTATCCGTATCAATATAAGGATTATAGTCCTGTTCATGGGGCAAAATAATATTTAATCCAACTGATTTTCCGCCACCATCCTGGGCCCCTTTATTGGCTGCTTCCATAATGCCAGGACCTCCTCCAGTTATAATTCCAAATCCCATGCCTGTAAGTCGTTTTGCTATCTCCGCAGCATATTTATAGTAATCATTATCGGGTTTGGTTCGTGCAGATCCGAAAATAGAAACACACGGACCAATGCGATTCAGGATTTCATAGCCTTTTACAAATTCACCCATTATTTTGAATAAGGACCAGGATGATTCTGCTTCAATTTCCGTCCAGGTTTTAATGCCAAGTATATGCTGAGAGTTCATGTATGTTTAATTTTTTTGAATATTGTATTTATCGATCAGGTTATTTGTGTTTTTTACACTTATGCCAATTTCATTTGAGGTTTTTTCAATGTCCCAATTGTAAAGTTTAAGTTTTTCCTTTAGAAATATCATTTCAGCCTGGTCTTTGAATTCTTCCATTTTCTTAAACTGCCTGATATCAAGTTCCTTTGAAATATCATGTTTTGGAATGGGTTTGCCATAGTGCCTCACATCTTCAGCTGTTATTTCTTTGTCGCAAAGTATCGCCATTCGTTCAACGGCATTGTGGAGTTCCCTGACATTTCCTGTCCAGGTAATTTTTTTAAGTTCCTCCAATGCCTCATCAAGAAAAGATTTCGAAGGCAATCCATGCTCCTGGCAAATTTCAGTGATGAATCGTTCAGCCAGCAAGCTGATATCATCATCTCTTTCATTTAAAGAAGGAACGCGCATCACGATAACACTGATACGATGGTAGAGGTCTTCCCTGAAATTACCTTTTTCGATTTCTTTCAGCAAATCCTTGTTGGTAGCAGCAATTACCCGTGGATTTACGGTGATATGCTTTTCTCCACCTACCCTGACAATTACTTTTTCCTGCAGTGCACGAAGTACTTTTGCTTGCGCTGAGAGACTCATATCTCCAATTTCATCAAGAAATAGCGTGCCATCGTTTGCCTGTTCAAATTTCCCGATTCGTTGTTTATGAGCTGAAGTAAAGGAACCTTTTTCATGACCAAATAATTCGCTTTCAATCAATTCAGAAGGGATGGCAGCACAATTCACTTCAACCAAAGCACCATTACTGCGGTTGCTTTTTTCATGTATCCATCGTGCTACCAATTCTTTGCCAGTACCATTTTTTCCTGTAATCAGGATACGCGCTTCCGTTTCAGCCACTTTATCAATAGTTTCCCTGATATCCACTATGGATTTTGATTCTCCTATAATATCGTGGGTCTTGCTGATTTTACGCTTTAGCGCTTTTGTTTCCTGTACCAGGTCAGTCCTGTCGATGGCGTTTCGAATGTGAAGCAAAAGCTGGTTTAAATCAGGTGGTTTTGAAATAAAAGCAAATGCTCCTTT
Source organism: Bacteroidota bacterium (assembly GCA_016776505.1). Taxonomy (GTDB): domain Bacteria; phylum Bacteroidota; class Bacteroidia; order CAILMK01; family JAAYUY01; genus JABINZ01. The sequence goes on along the minus strand of JADHTG010000020.1, from coordinate 20,247 downwards.
TCGGGTTGCTTCCATAGCATTTTCAACTGTTCCATGTCCTGAAATCATGATAAAGGGAACATCTGGATTAATGGTCATCGATTTTTCCAGCACTTCAATGCCATCCATTTTTGGCATCTTGATGTCGCAAAGCACTACATCGTATTTCTTCTTTTTGATCTTCTCAACAGCCTGAATACCATCTGCAGCTTCTTCGATTTTAAATTTCTCGTATTCAAGTATATCTTTCAGGGTTTCTCTGATGACTTTTTCGTCATCCACAATAAGGATCTCAGGCATCTTTTTAAATTAAATCAATGAAATTAAGGTTTGTGCGAACTCAGTTTAGTCTTTTGATATTCCAATATTTAAGCAGTATAAAACCAAATATCATTCCACCAATATGAGCAAAGTGAGCAATGTTGCTGCCGCCTCGATTGGAAAAACCAAGCCAGAGCTCCAGAAGACCATAAATAATAACAAAATACTTAGCTTTAACAGGAATAGCAAAATAAAGGTATATAATAGAGTTCGGGAACATCATTCCAAAGGCCAGCAAAATTCCAAATACAGCTCCGGATGCACCAACTACAACAGGCCGGTTTAAGAAATCAATTTTAAAGGTTTCTATCAAATCATAGTTCAAATCATTGATAGAAATGGGTTGACTTACTATGGGATTTAAAACATTTATCAGGCGATGCTGTTTATCTACATTTTCAGGATCTGACAGGTATTGATTGATAGGATCCAGAAGGGGTCTGATTTCCAGGTAAAAAACTCCGTAGTGCAAAATGGCAGCTCCAATTCCTGTTGTTAAATAATAGATTAAAAAGCGCTTCGGACCCATGTAATTCTCAATGGCATAACCAAACATCCATAAGGCAAACATATTGAAGAAAATATGCCCAAATCCCCCATGCATAAACATGTAGGTAATGATTTGAAAAGGCTGGAATTTTTGACTTCCAAAATAATGAAGCCCGAGTTTATCGTTTAAATCCAGGTTAAATCTCTGTGCAAGGAATGTAGCAACGAAAAAAATAACATTGATGATCAAAAGATTTTTGACAATCGGTGGTAATATCTGAAATCGGCCCGGGGTATACTGAGTCATAAGAAAAATTTAATTCACAAAATTAAGAATTATTTATGTGACGCATCAGGAACAATTTTCTGACCATTATTGATTAGAGGTACGAATTGTCATCTAACTTTGGAAAAGTTTTTATATTCGATATAAAAGCTTGTATCTCCTTTAAGGTTTTAACTCTTATTAGCATATGAAAATGATTAGGCATCAAACAATAAGCAATCGTATGGACAAGAGGTGTTATATATAGTTTGTATTTATCAAGAAAAAATATATAGTTTTTTTCCTCTACAAACAAATTCTCAGGGCCATTTGCGTGGTTGAAAATGTGGTAATAATGGTCTTCGAAGAGTTGTTCCAATAATTCAATTTTAACTAAAAGCGTTTAGTTTCGTTTGTAACGTAAAGATAGCAATAATCTGAAATTTCCAAAGTTTGTAATGTTGGAAAAGTTAAATATGACTCGTCATTTCAGCACTGTTAATGGAATTAATTACTTGTAGTGCTTCATCTACAAACTCAATAGGTTTTACAATCAATTCCAGTCCTTTTGGCTTTTCATTAAACTGGCATTTACCCGAGTTTTGTTTTGCGTAAGTTAACAATCGCTGAATGATGCTGCTCTGAAATTTTTGGTTCTTCGAATGAGTATAGGGAAAATAGACCTTCATCAGCTTATTTTTCATAGTGATTTTTTCAATCCCCATTTCCATGGATTTCCATTTTAACCGGATGATATCTAACAGATCGTTGGTTTGGTAGGGGATAGGACCAAAACGGTCAATTAATTCCTGTTCAAATTGTTTCAATTCTTTTTCATTAAGAATCCTGTTCAGCTTATTATAAAGAATGAGCCTTTCTTCCACACTGCTGACATATTCATCCGGAAGCAAAGCAGGCATGTCGGTATCTATCACACATTCCTTGAATAAGCTCAAATCTTCCCGCTCAGCGAACAAATCTCCAAATTCCTCCTGTCTGAGTTCTGTAAGTGCTTCATCCAGTATTTTTTTATACATATCCAGGCCTATTTCAGAAATAAACCCACTCTGTTCAGCTCCCAGGAGGTTGCCAGCTCCACGTATATCCATATCCCGCATGGCCACATGTAAACCACTTCCTAATTCTGAAAATTCTTCAATGGCTGCCAGCCGCTTGCGGGCATCACTTGTAATGGATGTAAAAGAATGCACAAAAAGGTAACAATACGCTTTAATGTTGGATCGTCCGACTCTTCCGCGCATTTGATACAAATCGCTTAATCCAAAATTCTGTGCTTCATTAATAATAATCGTATTGGCATTCGGTATATCCAGTCCTGATTCTATGATATTCGTTGAAACCAGTACATCGTAGTACCCATCAATAAAGTTGAGCATAATTTCTTCCAGGTCAACTCCTTCCATTTGCCCGTGTGCGACTGCAATTTTAGCATATGGAACCAGGGTTTGGACTACATCAGCAACATCTTTCAGGTCTTTGATCCGGTTATGCACAAAAAACACCTGTCCTCCTCTTGATAATTCCTTTTTTACAGCATCCTGGATTGTTGCTTTCTCGAAAACTTTCAGGGTGGTGTCGATAGCCTGCCTGTTTGGCGGAGCTGTATTGATAATCGAAAGATCACGAACACCCATCAGGGAGAACTGCAATGTCCTGGGAATGGGTGTTGCAGTCAACGAAAGAGTATCCACATTCACTTTGGTTGATCTTAATTTTTCTTTTGCTGCCACACCGAATTTTTGTTCTTCATCAATGATCAGCAAGCCCAGGTCTTTAAACTTTACATCTTTTGATAAAAGCTTATGGGTCCCGATAACTATGTCTATTCTGCCATCTGCAAGTTTCTTCTTAATTTCTGTGGTTTTCCTGGTAGTTTTAAAGCGGGAAATGTAATCGATGTTGCAGGGAAATTCTTTCAATCGATCGCTGAATGTTTTATAATGCTGGAATGCCAGGATAGTGGTTGGAACTAAAATAGCAACCTGTTTGCTGTCAGCAACCGCTTTAAAAGCAGCCCGAATGGCAATTTCAGTCTTCCCATAGCCGACATCACCACATATCAGTCTGTCCATCGGATAGGGACGTTCCATGTCTGTTTTAAGATCTGCTGTAGACCTGGCCTGATCAGGTGTGTCTTCATAAATAAAGGATGCTTCGAGCTCAGTTTGCAGGTAAGTATCAGGTGAGAAGGCATATCCTTCAATAGCTTTCCGCTGGGCATAGAGTTGGATCAAACCCCTCGCAATATCTTTGACTCTACTTTTGGTTTTGTTCTTTAATATTTCCCACGATTTTGAACCCAGGCGGTGGAGTTTGGGGATTTTCCCTTCCTGACCAATATAGCGGGTGATTTTATGCAACGAATGAATATTTACATAAAGTAAATCACCTCCTTTGTATTCAAGGCGGATGGCTTCCTGTCGCCTGCCTTGTGTTTCAATTTTTTGCAGACCTGAAAAACGACCTATTCCATGGTTAATATGCGTAACATAATCTCCGGGTTTAAGTTCATATAGATCCTTCAAAGTAAGAGCTGTGTTCTTAGAATAGGTTTTGTCTTCTTTGTATTTATGGTATCTGTTGAAGATCTCATGTTCAGTGAAACAGGCTATTTTTAATTCTTTGTCGGTAAAACCCGCATGAAGATTCGCATAAACAGGGGTGAAGCGTACCTCATCGTTTCGGTCTTCGAATATTTCATAAATGCGTTCAACCTGTACGGTTGATTCTGAGAATATAAAATTATCAAATTGTAATTCCTGATTTTTTTTCATGCTCTCAGCCAGCATATTGAAATTTTTATTAAAAGGGGGCTGAGGACTTGTATTGAATTCAATTTCTTCGTCAGGGCTATAAAATGGTGTGTTACTCAGATCAATACAACTAAATAATCCGAGTTGGTCAGCGATATTTTCGGATTTGCAGTAATACTTTTTAGGATCAGGTAAATGAAGGTTTTTATCAGCTTTATAGAGTTTAGTGACCAATGTGTGATGTGCATTCAATGCCTCTTGTATGAAGCTGAATTGATCAAAAATAACCAGTGTTTCAGTAGAAATAAATTCAAAAAGGGAAAGGTAATTATTTGCTTTTTTCTTTTTTTCAAGGTCAGGAATAATGGATACCTGGTTCATGTTGCGTATGGAGAGCTGTGTTTCGGGATCAAATTCCCTGATACTTTCAATCCTGTCATCCAGCAATTCAATTCTATAGGGCAAAGGATGGCCAAATGAAAAAATGTCAACAATTCCTCCCCGAACCGAGAAATAGCCTGCTTCACTCACAAAATCTGTTATCTCAAACCCGGACTCATTCAGGAATTCGATCATAAAATCGATATCAAACTTTGATTCAACTGACAACCTGGATGTGTTTTCACTTAAATCATCCACACTGACCACCTTCTCAGCCACTGCCGCCGGATAGGTCAGCAATATTCTGCCTGAACTTGTAGGTTTTTTCAAACTGTTTAAAACGTTGGTCCTTTCAAGCGTAAGCGGATTTAGTCTTAAATGAGGATCATCATTCTTAAATGGAGAAGGAAAAAACAAAATTTTCTGCTTACCAACCAGGGATTCAAGATCGTTTTTAAAATAGATCGCTTCTTCCCGTGAAGAAAGGATGAGCAGTTTATCTTTTTTGCTCAAATGGTGAAGGGCGGTGATGAAGAAGGCCTTTGAGGATGCTTTTAATCCTTTAACAGATACTTTGAGCTGACTGTATTCCTTGATATGTTCAGCAAGCGTTTTAAGTTTTTCTGTCGATTTATATTTGCTGATGATCTGTTCTACGCTCAATTCGGGAAACTAAGATGTTAAAAAACGATTCAAAGTTACGTTTATTCGTTATTCCATTCTCTTTCCTTTTAACTTGAGCTCGGGATAATAATTGATTGCAGCAATATGGAGGTTTTAATAGACAACTCAAGTTATTATGTATAAAATAAAAGATATTTGCCACTAATTTGAATATCTTCCTGAAAATGACAAAGAGGCGTTCATTTAAAAAATTCTTGATCAGGTGGTTAAAAAGAGTCATTGTTTTCTTTTTTGCATCTACTTTTTTAGTCGCACTCCTTTATAAATGGATTCCCCCACCTTTGACACCACTCATGCTAATTCGCTTATTAGAGCAAAAGAAAGCGGGCGATATAATAATCCTAAGAAAAGATTGGCTGCCTTTGGCTGAAATTTCGAAAAATATTCCGTTGGCAGTGGTAGTTTGCGAAGATCAAAACTATATGAAGCATCATGGTTTTGATTTTGAGTCTATAAAGAAAGCCAGGAATGAAAATAAAGAAGGAATGCGCACAAGAGGAGCCAGCACGATTTCACAGCAAACGGCCAAGAATGTATTTTTATGGCCTGAAAGTTCATGGTTGCGTAAAGGTTTGGAAGTATATTTTACCAAGCTTATTGAAATTGTCTGGGGCAAAAAGAGAATCATGGAAGTTTACCTGAATGTGATTGAATTAGGAAATGGTATTTATGGTGTTGAAAAAGCCGCCCAGCTTTATTTTAAGAAAAGTGCAAAGGATGTAAGTCGTGCCGAGGCCGCACTGCTTGCTGTTTGCCTGCCTAATCCAAGGAAAATGAGTCCTGTTCATCTGACAGCTTACCGGTTAAAAAGACAAAGCTGGGCTTTAACTCAAATGACTTATTTCAATTATCTGAATTTTGATAAAAGAAGTAGAGAATAATGCCTGATAATAATTCTGATTATTAATAAGGGTTTTATTTTCTAGTCAAAGTCCGTGTTTCTCCTTTTAGATCAATTAAATTCAGCATTAGCATTCAATTTCATAAATTTGCCCAGCCCAATGGATATAATATGCTAAGTTTTTACTTGTGGACTTTCATTGCCTGGTTTATTATTTTAATAACGGGCATCAGCAAGCGGAAAAATTGGTTCGGAAAAAACCTGCTCCGTTTTGCCTATGTAGTTCTTATCCTGTTTCTGGTGGAAGGCACCTGTTTGCTAGCCATAAAAGTAAAAACGGGCTATTGGTTATTCCATGAAAAATACAACCTGAATGCTGAACTTTTTGAGCCACATCCTTATTTGGTCGGAGTTCCTAAAAAAAATGTATGGTTGAAAGTAAAAGGAATCACCTACACCCATAATTCCGAAGGATTCAGGGGGAAAGAATTCAGTAAACGAAAAACGAAAAAAAGAATTATTGCCATCGGGGGATCCACCACTTATGGAACCAGTGTAAATGATTGGGAAACCTGGCCCTATTATCTGGATAGTCTGTTGACGGATAGTATGGAAGTCCTGAATTTTGGTGTTTCAGGTCATTCTACTGTTGAGCATATTATTCAATCAAGTTTAATAGTTCCTGAATACGATCCTGATGTGGTGTTGATTCATTGTGGACTGAATGATTTGAGATCTCTTTATATCAGAAATCTGGCCTGTGATTACAGCGATTTTCATGCACCAAACCTGTACGGGGCATTAGGATTTTGTCCGCTTAACAACATTCCCCGCATTGCTATGCTGCGGGTAGCTGTATTATTGTTGCAAAAAGTGAATTTATTTCCTTCATGTAGTTATTATAAAACAATTGTAAAGGAAGATCACAGTATAGAAAGTAAAGATCGGGCGATCGAATTGTACAAGAGAAATTTAATAACAATGGCCGGAATCTACGAAAAGCAAGGCGTTGAGATTGTTTTTATTCCCCAGTTATTGAATGGGGATGCATTTGAAGGAAATAAACTGAAATGGTGGATTCCTTTCATTTCTGATAAAGAACTGGTTCATGATATGAATAAATATAACCAGATCATGGAATCAACAGCTGATCAGGAGAACTGTCGATATGAAAAAGAAATCCTTGATTTAAAATGGAAGGGAACAGATTTTGTTGATCCAAGCCATTTGAATCCAAAAGCAAATCTTCGGTTTGCAGAGATCATCAGCCAGGGGTTTTTTGAAACACAGGATTCACTGGAATTACCCAATAGCAAATAATGAAAAAATCAATCTGTTTCATACTTCTTTTTCTAATAATTCACTACTTGTTGTTAGCCCAGAATGAAAGTGTTAGTCTGAAGCTGGAATACACTGACAATGAGCCTGGCTATGACCTGAAATTAATCGTTGATAATTCTACAGATGCGCTTTATTATCAAAATATAAATCCTTTCCTACTCAACACTGGAAAAAATAACCAGGCACTCTTAATTCCCTTCGGGCAAGTTATTCATGTCAAATCAGGTGAAAAGAAAATCTTTTATCTAAAAAGTTATACTGTATTTCCTGATCGACCTGCTCAACCGGATATAAATTACGAATTGAGCCCGGACATTATTGAAAATGCAATGAAGAAGGAACAGGGATCATTTGAGCAGACTTATGGTGATAGTACAAGCTATATTATCAGGAGAATGAAGCTGTCTGAGCTCATTCCTTTCGATTATATACTGACATTCCCCGGTACATTTGAGATGCTTCAATTTACCTTTGATGCTGAACAAAACCATGATCTGGCCACCAGCTTACTGGTAGAACAGGCCCAAAGAATAATGAAGGGCTATGATCGCCTGTACACAGCCGGTAGCATTGTGACAAATTTCAATGCAGATCCCATTTTTGAGAAGGAACTTTTTATGCAGTTGTCGATCTGGATCTGTGGTAGCGGTTTGGAAGGAAAAGCGCTTAAAAATTCGCATATTAAAAAAATAATTTCTGAGCTATATACAAAATTTGCCAGGGACGGCAATAGCAAAGAAATCGATGAGCATATGGGTTCTTATTATAAAATTCTGGAACGCTTGGGAAGGGAGGCAAAAGTGTTTTCAATACCCATGGATTTCGATAAAAGACCGCAGTGTTTACCTGCATTTGTGGGACTGGTTCCGACCAGTGACCATGTTAAATCCCCCACTATTTTAAAAAACCGTTTTGATAAGGTTCCTATCAGAAACCAGGTCATGCATAAACGCAACAATTGCCTGCCTTGCATCTTGACTGATGATCTTCATGCTTCGTTGAAAAACTATATTTATGCCTTCGAGGTAAATCATTTGATAGAAGAATTCAATAAATTATATGGAAAACTGAATAATATAACCGATTTGAGTTCTGATGCCAGAACGATTCTGAACAATGCCGTTGCTAAACTCGAGAACCTCATGAATTATGATGCTGCTGCCTGGTTAAAAGAATATTCAATTCCACAGGAAGAAAGAATCGATATTGCATTTGGGGAATATGAACAAATAACATCAGAACTGATTAAAACGAATTCAGATGTTTTTCAAATGGATATGGTTTCAGCTTTAAGATCAGTTGTATCGAAACACAAATTTCTTCTGCAATATATCTTTGACAACTATCGATTCAGGGACAGCAGGTTTTCTTTCGACTGTTGCGACATGATTCATAAACCATCAACTGCTGAAACAGATCTTTCCATAGAACTTGCAGATATGGCCTTATCTGGAATCAACAGGTCGGGAAAGTTGCTCTTTCACATCCTGGATGAAATGGATCAAGCAAACGATTTGGATGATGAACTGGTTTCAAAACTAATAAGTGCGGGTTCAGAATTATTTGCTTTGCAGGTCTTGTTAAAAGCCTACAGGATATTATTATATAATAAGCAGATAATTTGCATGGAAGGACCAGCTCCTACCAGCAGAATTGAAGCTTTAGGCCGAATTAATAGTTTATTAGGAACGAACATTCGTCAGACCGGGGAGTATTTACATGATAATTTGTATTTGCAAATTTCTGAAAATGAATCTCTTGAGTTTCATTTTGGAGATTGTAAATGTGGTAAAGAAAGAGAAAGCAATATGCCGATTCTTCCACCTCAAAGAAACTCTCTTCAAGTGCTGAATTCTGTCGACAAAATTCCACTCCGTCTGACACCGCTCGTTGAAATCAGTGCCTATTATGGACGCCTATATTTGTTTGATCAGGGTTCTGTACACTTTAATGGTGGAGGATTGTCTTTCTATGATTCAATCAATCCCCAATTAGATTCTACACTTAAAAGCAGGTATAGCAAATTTTATAAGTTGAATGAACCCACAGACTTCAATTTCAATTACTTCAATCATATTAGCATTATCGCTGCTGCTGACATTCATAAGAATTTTCAGTACCGGCTGGGGACATCCTTTTATAGTGGATCTGCCCGTGCTACTCTACCATTGAGCTATTTTGAAATACAGTCTGATTCTACTACTTTGATAATTGTGGATGGATTGGTTTATAGCAAAATCAAAAGCTGGAGCGTTGAAAGTGGTTTCCGATATTACATGGGTCAGCAATTAAAAATCTTTACTGGTTTAAATGCACAGTATATGAGATTTACAAATACTGAATCCAGGACTTATATTGAAACCATCGAAATTCAAAATCCACTGGTAGAAAAAAAGACTGTTTTTAGTGCCTTTTTTGAAGCAGGAATCCGGTATTACCCCAACCAGGATTTTTTTGTGGAACTGGGTGGCCAGGTTTTTAATCGCTGGGATGAGGATAAAGATGACAATCAGATAAGTAGTATCGACAAATCATTCAGGTTGGGTTTTGGAGCCCGCTTTTAGTACTAATTATTCTTTTTGGATCAATGAAATAAACAAAAACCAGGTATGATTAATCTCCTTTAATATGTCTCAATTTGATTCTCTTTAAGGTCATTATTTTTCAAATTTGGAATTATCAATATTTAGATTAAATAGAAAATGAATGACTTATGTAAGGCATGTACTTTGTATTATTATATTTGTATCTGTTTAAAGAATTAATATGGCCATAAGCAAGACAAAACCCGCAAGAGGAAAAATATTGGTTTCTGTTCCCTTTTTGAATGATCATTTTTTTGGGCGTTCGGTTGTGTTACTTACAGAATATAATGATGAAGGAACAGTGGGCTTAATCCTCAATAAACCACTCGAAACGAAAATCAATGAAGCGATCTCTGATTTCCCAGAATTTAACGCTACACTTTATTTAGGAGGTCCGGTGGATAATCAATCCCTTTTTTATTTGCACACAATGGGTGAATTAATTCCTGAAAGTGTAGAAATTATGGATGGGTTGTACTGGGGTGGAAATTTTGAGGCCATCAGATTATTGATTGAAAACAAGCAGATAGAGCCAAAGGACATCAAGTTTTTCGTTGGCTATTCAGGCTGGGAAGAAAAACAATTAGACAGGGAATTAAGTGAGAAAAGCTGGGTGGTACAAAAAAGTTCGATAAAAAATATCATGCTTGACCAATTGGAGGATTATTGGAAGTATTTCATTAAAAAAGCAGACAGGAAATTCTCTGTATGGGCGGATTTTCCTGTAAATCCTTCTTTAAATTAAATTTATCATTTTTTCAGCTCTCGCAAGTCTTCCGCAAGGCGACTTGCCTGCCTGTCCGGCATGGCAGGTGAAGTATAATAAAAGAAGGACTTCAGTCTTTCATTCACAAATCCAATATTAGTTTGGCCCTAAGTCATTAGACTAAAGTTTATTAAACGTCCCAAGAGACGCTTCGCTAAACACCAGGTACAACTAATAACCCATTTGAAGATCAGCGAGCAAATGGCCTGATCCCAGGATCACTGAAATCTTTTTGAAGGTACTTATAATAGGATGTAATCCCTATCATGGCTGCATTATCAGTGCAATATATCATCTCAGGAATATAGGTTTTCCAGCTGTGTTTTTTTGAAAGTTCGCCAATTCTTTCGCGTAAAGCAGAATTGGCTGCCACTCCTCCTGCCAATGCAACTTCATTGATACCCGTTTGTTTTGATGCTTTAAGCAGTTTTTCTGTCAGGTAACTAATTATTCTGTTTTGGTAAGAAGCACAAAGATCCTGGGTGTTCTTTTTTATAAATTCCGGATCCTCTTTCAATCCATCCCTTATTTTATACAAAAAAGAAGTTTTGAGTCCGCTAAAGCTGAAATCAAGGCCAGCAATTTTAGGTGTTGGAAAATCAAAAGTAAACTTGTTTCCGCCCTGAGATTCTTTATCCATACTGGGTCCTCCTGGATAGGGCAAATCAATGACCTTTGCTGCTTTATCAAATGCTTCTCCTGCTGCATCATCAATCGTTTTACCAATAATTTCATAATGAATGTAATCTGTTACTTTCAGTATTTGGGTATGTCCTCCTGAAACCAATAAACACAAAAAAGGGAATTTTGGTTTTGGATCGTCAATAAAGTTTGAAAGTACATGGGCATGCAAATGATTTACAGCAATTAATGGAACGTTTAATGAAAGTGCCAAGCCTTTGGCAAAAGAACTTGCAACAAGCAATGAACCGATCAAACCTGGGCCATTAGTAAAGGCCACTGCATCCAGGTCATTTTGTGAAATCGCTGCTTCTTTCATGGCCTGATCTACAACAGAAATTATATTTCGCTGATGTGCACGCGATGCCAGTTCAGGAACAACACCTCCGAATTTCTCATGAATGGCCTGCCCACTGATGATGTTGGTAAGAATTTTGCCATTTTTGAGTACGGATGCTGAGGTATCATCACAAGATGATTCAAGGGCTAGTATCACACACATTTGAAATAATTACTTAATTTTATCACTTATTAAATATATACATGAAGAAGGCTAACAAGAGAAAATATAAGTTCTTCAAGATCTTGTTTCTAAGTCTCTTCATTCTGGCTTCTACACTCTTTATTTCGCTGATGATAATCTTAAGGACTGAAAAAGGTCAGTTTAAATCTGCCCAGCTAATTTCCAATTTTTTTTCAAAAAAAATTGAAACCCGGATTACCATCCAAAGTGCAAAGTTCAGCTTTTCAGACGTAACTCTAAATAACATAAAAATATTTGATCACGAGGATTCCATTATGATCTACTGTCCTGACGCGAAAATTGTTTATAAAAACTTCAGGCAAAGTCCGGGTAAGCTGAAATTTCACCTCTTGACTTTTAACCAGACTTATGTAAATTTTGTTCGACATAGCAGGGATCAATTGTTTAATTTTCAATATGTTATTGAAAAAATTAAGAATAGAAAAAAAGGGGGAAATAATCAAATCATAATCTTTGATGATATTATTGTTACTAATTCAGTCATGAGGTATTATGAACCTCCCAATAAAGAAATAAAAGGAAAAACGGATTATCAGGATTTGTATTTAATGAATGTAAATGTCAAATTATCTGAATTTATAGTAGATGGACAACGAGTGGAGAGTTCCATTGATAGTGCAAACTTTATGGATAAATCGGGCCTTGTATTGAATCAATTGAATGGCAAGCTGCTGATTGATTCCAATGAGTTTTCATTTAACGATATTTCATTTTTTCCTGGTGAAAGTGAGTTTTATGGCGACTTTGGTTTTCATTTTCCGGCATATAATGCTTTTAAAGACTTTGTTAATCTGGTTACTATTAAATCAGATTTACATGATTCACGATTGAAAATTACAGATTTAGAATACTTTTCTGGTTCATTAAGAACACATGAAAAGGATATATTCATTGATGGAGAAGCAGAGGGAACTGTTACTGATATGAGAAGCAAACACATCATTCTTAAATTCGGAAAAGGATCTGCATATTCGGGTGCGGTTCGCATGACCGGCCTACCTGACATCAATGAAACTCTACTTGATTTTGATGTAAAAAACCTGGACATATCATTTAGGGATATTCATTCATTAATTCCATCCATTGATTTTCCGGATTATTTCTATGAAAGCGGTATGCTGACTTTTATTGGACGATACACCGGTTTTATCAATGACTTTGTTGCTTATGGGAATCTGTATACTCCTTTTGGGGAGATCGAATCTGATATTAATTTAAAAATCCCGGCTAAGTCCGGAAAGCCAAAATACAGTGGGAATCTTAGTTTGATTAGTTTTAGCCTTGGACAATTCACAGGTCAGGAGGAATTGCTGGGCAAGGTGAACATGGACGGTCATATTAGTGGTGAGGGATTAAGCCTGGAAGATATTCAGGCAAATATTAAAGCAAATGCATCCTATATTGATTTTAATAAGTACCGTTATTCAGACCTGAGTTTAAATGGCATATTGACCAATAAGCAATTTAAAGGGGGTGTTTTGGTGAATGATAAAAACCTGGCGATGGATTTTAATGGTACTATTGATTTATCTCAAGCCAAACCATTGTATAATTTTAAAGCGGATATTAAAAACACCGATCTCCATGAACTGAATTTTTTGACAGATAAGATGTTACTTAGTTGTATGATAGAAATTAATATCCAGGCAAATAATCTGGATGACGCAGAAGGACGAATACTAATGCTGGATGCTGATTTAGAGACTAAGGATGAACAATATAAAATCAATACTTTATTGGTGGAAGCTGACTACAATTATGGATTAAAGGATATTCAGCTTAAATCTGAACTTGCTGATGTGAATCTGAACGGGAATTTTAACTTTAAAACACTGCCGGATTTATTTATGAAAGTGATATCCTCCTACTTTGATAAATCATTGTTTCCACAGCATTTATCATTTGAAGGAAATGAATTTTTGTCTTTTGATGTTCAACTACATCAAACTTCATTTATTAATAATCTTCTGAAGTCGAATATATTCTTTGATGATAATTCCCGTGTGAAAGGAGACATAAATTGTGTTGACAATGAGGTAAAATTGATAGCTTCTGTCCCAGGCTTTCGTGTTAAAGACATCTATTTGAGTAAATTATTCATAAATGCTAGCAAAGATCAAGACAACCTGATTGTATATTCATCCTTTGGGCAGGTGACAACTAAGGATAGTGTTGTTGCTGAAAATTTAAATGTAAGTGCAAGCTGCGATCCTGATAAAATAGATTTCAATCTTTATTTCTATGATAGCAAATATCAAAATCATCTGACTCTGAATGGTGATATGGCATTAAAAAGAGATTCCATCGAATTGGTGCTGACAAATTCCTATTTCCTGAACAAGAATAATTTAATATGGGACATCAGTTCAGGTGCAATTGCCATTAATTATGATCCCCTGACCAGTATTAGGATTCCTTCATTAGAACTCACTCATAACGATTATAAAATTAAAGCATATGGTACTATAAGTCAAAAAGGAGATCTTCCATTGCGTGTTATTGTAGAAAATACAAATTTCTCATTTTTTCAACCCTATATTCCTGCTGATTTGAGTGATTTTAATGGCATATTAAATGGACAACTCGTTATTTACGATTTATTGGGCAATGCATATTTCGATGCAGCTTTCCTTTCAAATCCACTTTATTACAGGGATAAAGAGCTGGGTATGCTCTCGTTGTCCTCAAACTACAATTCAAAAACCACGCATACTAATATTAATGGATCTTTATATTCTTTTGAGATGGAAGACATCATGGAAATCAATGGGTATGTTGATTTAGTTGATGACAGAAACATTGATCTGACAGTGGATATTCCCCAATCTGAATTGTATTATTTTGAACCATTTATGAACGGTCTGGTGACAGATTTAACTGGGGAGATCAATGCCGAACTTCGTTTTGCAGGTCCTTTGGATGATTATAAAGTTGACGGAAGAGCAAATTTTTACAATACTGCTTTTAAAGTGGATTACACGCAGGTCAGGTACAAATTAACAGATGACTTTATTAAAATTGACGAAAAGGGGATCTACCTTGACAGAATCAGCATCAAGGATCCTTTTGGAAGCAGCGGTTTATGTTTTGGAGAAGTGAAACATGACAATTTTAGAAATTTTAAGCTGGGCATCGGAATACTTGCTCAAAATTTACATGGAATTCACACTACTGTGAATGACAATAGTATTTTTTATGGAGATGCTTTTGTAACAGGAAGGCTTGACATATTAGGTCCATTAGATGACATTAAAATGAATATGAAATTAAAATCTGAAAAGAATACAGACATTAAACTGATAGCTTATGATGATAATAGTTTCAGTAATTATAATTTTATCAGGTTTACAAATGTAAATACCCAGAGTCGACCGGTATATGTAGAGGGATCTACAGGCATATCTCTGGATATGGACATGGAAGTAACTCCTGATGCGGATGTACAAATCATTTTCGATCCTGAAACGAACGACATCATAAGCGCAAATGGAGCAGGAGATTTAAAATTGCAGGTAGATGCATTAGGGAATGTCAATATGTTCGGAAAATACACTATTGAAAAGGGAGAATATACATTTGTAGCGCTCGACCTGCTAAAGCGTAAATTCACAGTAAAAAAAGGAAGCAGCATTACCTGGATGGGTGATCCTTTTGAGGCCGAAGCCAATATTGAAGCTATTTATAAGCTTGACGCATCTGTTTACAATCTTATACGGGATAATGAAAGCCTGACAGAAGAGGAGAAAAATGTATACGGCCAGGCCACTTTCCCTGTGGAAGCCAAACTGTTGCTTACCGAATCTTTGTATGCACCTGAAATAAACCTGGATTTTGAAATTCTTTCCTCTTCCTCCATAAGCGGAGCTCAGCAAAATATCATCCTGGATCAGCAAGTAAGAAATATTAAAAGCGATGTACAGGAATTAAATAAGCAAGTCATCAGTCTGCTTATTTTGAACGGATTCCTGCCTCCTGAAACAGGTATCGTCAGTGAATCAGCATTTGAAAATAGCCTGAATGCCAATGTTAGTTCATTGTTTTCAACACAAATTTCCCAGTGGCTTTCCGGTATTTCCAGTCAATTAGGATCAAAATACATTGAAAACTTTCAATTCGGCCTTAACTACGTAGCTGAAAATAACCAGTACCAGAGAGAACTCGATCTAATTCTTAGCGGTAGCTTGCTGAATGACCGGATAGAGCTGAGTGGTACATACGATGTAGAAAATGTCAATGCTGATTTCCAGGTTAATTACCAACCCTTAAAAGACCGAAAATTGCGTTTGAAAGTGTTTAGCCGAACAGATAATAACCCAATCTACCAGGAAGATATCAATCGCCAGGGAATTGGTATTTATGTAAAGGAAGAATTCGACAAGTGGGGGGAGTTGGTTCAAAGAAAAAAGAAAAAAAACCTGGGTAATTAGTAAAACCAAATCAAAAGCTCAATCTTTACAAAGAATAAATATCGGTAATTCAACGTGATAGTTTTATTGTAAATCCTTTGACATTAATCCCTTATATTTGAGTCTTTATCGTGCATTAGATTAGTGAAAGAAGTTTGAAAAAAACCAGGCTGGTCAGTATTATTATTGGATTATTAATGATCCATTATTCCTATGCTCAGGTTTTGCCTTCATTTGGCAACTCCAGGACAGGAACTGCAGGATTGCAATTTTTGAAGATTGTTCCTGATGCCAGGTCTGCATCACTTTCAGGAAGTTATTTGGCTTTATGTGATGATGTGTCTGCAGTTTTCTGGAATCCTGCTGCATTAACACATATGGACAGCAATCGCTATCATTTTCAATTTGGACACACTTCTTATTTTGCAGGTGTAGACATGAATTATGCCGGATTTGCCTGGACAAGATCCAACTTGAATTATTGGGCTTTCAGTGTGATTAATCTTTCGTCCGGCGATATGCCAATGACTACGGAGTACCAGCCTTTTGGAAATGGACTTACATTCTCTACTTCCAATCTTTTGACAGCCTTATCATTTGCAAAAGTACTTTCGGATAATTTTAGTTTTGGGATAAGCGCAAAATATGTATACGAAGATATTGCGGGAATTAAAATGCATAATGGAATCTTCGACCTGGGATTCGTTTATAATATAGGGATCAAGCGTACGACAAAATTTGCAGTGGGAATAGCGAATTTTGGGTTTAATGTGAGTCCAAATGGCGAAGTAACCCTGACTACAAGAAATGGAGAGCAGACCATTGATCAATTTGAAAGTGTCAGTGTTCCGTCCATATTCAGAATGGGGATCGCTTCCAAAATCTATGATAGAAATAAGCAGGCTGTTAGTCTTACAGGGCAACTTACTCACCCAACAGACAATAATGAACGAATTGGCTTTGGTCTGGAATACAGTCTGAAAAAAGTATTGTATTTACGCACTGGTTATGAGTTTGGTGCAGACCAGAATGGATGGCCTTCAGCAGGAGTTGGAATTTATTTGCAGCGATATTTTGGATATCTAAGTTTTGATTACAGTTTCAATAATAAAGATTTGTTAGGGAGCATTCATCGACTGACAGTTGGATTTTCATTGAAATAATGACTCATGAATAAAATACTTTCGTATAGTATCATTTTCTGTATCAGCATGAGCTTTTCATCTTGCGAGTTTATGTTTGGAACGCGCCATAACGATGAAGTAAATGATATTTTTGAGCAAGGAAAAATAGATCCTAACCTGGCTCCTCAAAGTGTGGGCTATGTTCCTATATTGCCCATATGGGATGGATTTCAAAATCCTGTTGATGTGTTTGTGGGTTACGATGAAATGGTTTACGTGGTGGATGACAATGGACTTCATATCCTGGATCTGAAAGGTCAACTGCATCGTACGATTAAAATTCCGGGAGCCACTGATGTCATACAAGACAGACGAATTCATACCTATGTGATTGGAAAAGCTACAGTAGAAATCTTCTCTCAAATTGAAGAACTGACAGCCATTTATCATTTAAAAAATACGGCAACAGCCAGCGGTCCGGAATATGTGGATACACTCATTCATCCATTTTGCGATGCATCCCGGAAAATTATACCTTTTAGAAATGAAGACCGCGAGGTAGAATTCACAGGGCTGGCAATTTTGGCAGACAATACGCTTTATGTTTCCCGTAAAGGACCGGTATATGAACCTGCATCATCAGCACGTCCGGATAATACAGTTTTGTTTTTCAATCCGGATGGAGAAAATATATCCTATGCAAAAGGCTTGAATCCAGTCACGCCAAATCTCAAATCATCTATTGGAATTTCGGCCTTAGCTTCATTTGTAAGTCCACCTCAAAAATTGTATGGAGTTTCTAATTCTCATGATTTTATTCTATGCCAGGCCGAACAGGATCAAACCATTGAATTCAGGGTTTTATGGATAAGAGAATACAGTGATCCGGATGCGGGAATTCAATATGCTGAAAATGCAGAACTGCTTGTTATGGATCCTACTAAAGCAGATGGATTTTTGTATGAGGCAAATAAGTTTAAAAACCCCCAGGATGTGTTTATAGCACCTGATCAAACAGGATATATATTTGTTGTAGATAGTGAAACTGACCGCTTTTACCAGTTTACAAATAAAGGCCTCGAGGGTGTTCCTCCTCCTCCCAATACCAGTTATGTGAAAAATATTCCTGTTTCCTTTGGGGAAGAAGGAATGGGTCTATTCCAGTTTGATGATCCCATGGGGGTTTGCTATTTTAAGAAGATGATCTATATTGCTGATAAAAACAATAATCGGATCGTTCGATATCGCCTGAATACGGATTTGGAATAATATTTTTCTTCTGTTAAGCTTGCTCTTATACATCAAACAATAACCGAATCATTTGAACCAGTTTGAAATACGTTGGAAAACAGGATTAAAAAAGATTATTTCAAATCATCTTTCACCGCTTTCTTCCTGACAAACTCTGAAGGATTTATCGATATGGAAAACATGTGTGATCCACCTGCCAAATGATAAATGGTATTGCCATAACTTAAATAAAGTTTTTTTATGCGTAAGCCAAAGCCCCAACTGTAACCTGCCATTCCGGGTTTATCGGCAATTTGTAATTCTTTCCTGCGCTGATGATTATAACCAAATCTTAAGTGAAAATTCTCAGATAAAACAAATTCTCCTGCGAACACGAAATGCCTGAAGATCTTTTCAGATAGTGATGCCTGCAGCGGTTCCTCATTGGTATCATCAAAACTTTGGATTATTCGTGCATTTGGATCCACATAGGCGAAATCAAATTTATTGAGGTGATGTGCAATGACAATAAACCGCAAAGGCATATGTTCGAATTTCTTGGAAAGTCCTAATTGAATGTTGAGAGGCAATGGTTCATGATTCCCTGCGCTGTAAGGCTTAATTTGGAAACCCAGGTTGTTGATCGAAATACTGCTTGTAAATAATTGATCGTCTGAATGATAAGACAGTGCATAATCACTTGCCAGACCAAAGGAAGTGTATTGCTCAAATGTAGAGTAAATGATTTTTATGCCCACTCCGGCAGTTAAGTTTTTATTTATGCTCCTGGCTCCGGCTATGTTTAAAGCATATTCACCGGCACTAAAATGACCGATTTGATTTCCAAATTCATCTGCCTGGATGAAATCCCCGTAATTGATGTATCGTAAATTTGCAAAGCCGATGTATTTATCGCTAAAAGAATGGGCGTATGAAACATTACCAAAATTAACATCTGCCAGGTAGTTGGAATAAGTGATGTTAAACTTACCTGACATATCTGCATTCAACAAAGAAGGATTACTAATGGCGAGTGTCAGGTCTTTATCAAAAATGGGGACCATGTGATGACCTAATGCCGATGCACGTGCTGAATAAGGCAATTCCAGAAAAGCATAAGTGTAGCGGCCTCCTAACTGGGCAAAATTACTTGTAACAGTAATCAGGATTATAAAAAGCGACAATATGATATTTCTGTATGGATTCAATTAAAAAAGCTTTATTGTAAAACGTTATTTTGAAATAATATTTTCTGTGCGACCAATAATTTTCAATATCATGCTCCTGATCCTGTTTTTGGAGTTGTAAATTTGAATTTCGAAAATACGAAAAAATCAAGCGTTTGGCTGGAATTTACATACACATCCCTTTTTGCAGAACTGCTTGTGATTATTGCGATTTTCACTTCTCCACTTCCCTTAAAAAGAAAGCGGAACTGCTTAAAGCGATTCAAGAAGAAATCATTCTCAGGAAAGACTACCTGGAAGGTGAATGTATTGAAAGCATTTATTTTGGTGGAGGAACACCTTCCATTCTTGAATTAAATGAAATAGAAGATATTCTGCTCCTCCTGAAGGCTCAGTATGAGCTGGAAGATAATCCGGAAATATGCCTTGAGGCCAATCCGGATGATTTATGCAATGAAAAACTAATGGGCTTGAGAGAAATAGGAATTAACAGGCTGAGCATTGGGATACAATCATTTATTGAAGAAGAACTTAAAATGCTTGGTCGGGTGCATTCATCAAGCCAGGCAATCCATTCCATTGAGAATGCAAGAAAAGCAGGCTTTAAATCCGTAACAATTGACTTGATTTATGGCATTCAGAATTCCAG
>JADHTG010000095.1 GCA_016776505.1 Bacteroidota bacterium | reverse complement strand
GTTACTCCCTTCGGTCGTGAGCTCCGCTTCGCTCCGGTTCAGCGTATACCTTACGGTAAGCCGCCTTGTGACTTGCTAACACTTCCCGGCGTTACCCGAGTGTGTAAGGGACTTGCACCCTCTGGAATAAAAATTTACAACCCATCGTATAGGCCTCGAATAAATTTGTATATTTAACATTTTTATCGAGGCTACGACAGGTGTGTGCATCATGCTCATGCAGGGCACACACACGCAATATATAAAATTGGGCGAAAAGTGGTAAATATGAACGAATTAACAATGAATAAACGGTAAGGTAAATTGAAAGATTGGTGTTCCAAAATGCCCAACTTTTCATACTGCCATCCGTTAGGCTGTATGTTTATAAAAATTTTATATAATTTGTAGAGGTTACCAATAAAGTACTTATATTTGTACCTTAATAGTAACATAATTAAGAAATAAAAAATGAAAGCAGCAAATTTCACAGAATTTAGGACCAGGCTTAAGCAGTATCTTGACGACGTTGAGAAGAATAATGAAATGTTGATAATAAAAAGAGGTTCTGGCAATGGTGCAGTATTAATCTCATTAGATGAATTCAATTCAATTCTGGAGACGGTTCATTTGCTTAGTTCAAAAGCTAACTCTGACAGGTTGTATGAATCTATCCGTCAAATGAAATCTGGGAAATCATTTCAAAAAGAATTAATTGAAGAATAATGAGAATCATTTTTTCACAGAATTCATGGGAAGATTATATTTCTTGGCAACCGGAAGATAAAAAGATCCTAAAGAAGATCAGCGCGTTGATAAAAGATATTCAAAGAAACCCATATGAAGGTATTGGGAAACCAGAACCACTAAAATATGATTTGGCTGGACTGTGGTCCCGTCGAATAGATCGAGAACATAGACTTGTTTACCAAGTAATTGATAATGATATCTTAGTATATAGTTGTCGGTATCATTACGACTAATAAACACACAGCCAAACATGCCGCTATGCCCTATGTTATAAAATCCCAGGATTCCTTAGGGTATCTGCAAGGGGCGCATGAAAAAAAATGTCCGATATTTGACAAAGTAATTCGGGAGCAACCTATGTGGGAAAAAACTAAACACAACAAAAAATGATGCGTTCTATCTTAATTATTTCAGGATTATTATTATCTAACGTTGTTTTTGGACAGGAAAAACTTTCAGCATTCGAAATGAACTGGCCTCAGTGGCGTGGACCATATGCAACCGGTATAGTATCTATTGGCGATCCGCCGATCGAGTGGAGTGAAAGTAAGAATGTTAAATGGAAAGTTGAGATTCCCGGGAAAGGACATTCTACCCCCATAGTTTGGGAAGACCAAATTATCTTATTGTCAGCGGTTCAGACTGAAAAAACGGTTGAAATTGAAAACTCGGAGGATGCAGGACATAACCAATGGATGAAACCAATATCTACAAACCATATTCACGAGTTTATTGTGATGTCGATCGACCGGGAAAGGATATATGGAAAATCAACAGGGATGAAAGAACGACGTGGGTAACACCATATATTTTTGAATATGAAGGGAAAGCACAACTTATTATCAGCGCCACTGGTAAAATTCGCGCGTATAACATTGAATCTGGTGATGTAATTTGGGAATGTAGTGGTTTGACCCGCAATGTTATTCCAATGCCCGTAGTATACAAGAATATAATATACTTTATGAGTGGGTTTCGGGGTAGTGCCTTACTGGCTGTCGATATTTCAAAAGCGAAAGGGGATATAAATAATTCTGATGCAATAGTATGGAAATATGATCAAAATACACCTTATACGCCGTCCCCTATTCTTCTTGATGATAAACTATATTTTCTAAGATCGAATAAAGGATATCTTACTTGTCTGGATGCAGCTGACGGAAAAGAGAATTACATGATACAAAAACTTGAAGGAATCCAGGATATTTTTGCTTCACCTGTCGGGGCAAATA
The DNA here is from genome assembly GCA_016776505.1 of Bacteroidota bacterium. Classification (GTDB taxonomy): domain Bacteria; phylum Bacteroidota; class Bacteroidia; order CAILMK01; family JAAYUY01; genus JABINZ01. The sequence goes on along the minus strand of JADHTG010000095.1, from coordinate 8,278 downwards.
ACAGGATCTACATACCAGGAGCCAATGGTACATTCAGCGTTGTGAAAGGCGGTTCTGAATTTGAGGTTCTTGCAATAAATACACTTGATGACGGCTTCCACGCATCACCCGTAATAATTGGCAATAATTTGTATTTAAGAGGTTTTAAATATCTTTATTGCATTTCGAAATAAGAATGAAAAATTACGTAATTAACAATCCCGTTTCGTTTTCGACAATCATGACCATCCTGTTTTTTATTTTGATGGTAGGAGCATTTATTATTGGAGCATTGATGTCGTTCATAATAATAATTCATTAATTTGTAGCGGCAGGTTATTTTATTTTTCGCTGGTAAACTATTTAAACTTATAGGCAATAGTGGAGCAAGTATAATTAGTCGGGTAATGGGATTAATATTAGCATCAGTCGCTGTAACAAGTATTCTTGAAGGCATAGAATTGTATTTCGAAATGTAACACAAATTCAACTCTCTCCTTCATCTACAGAAGAACAGGTACTTCGAATAGAAAGCATACAGGAATTGAGGAAATAAAACCAAAAATGAGGAACGCGATTTGAGCGACCGGATTTTTCAGGATATCAATTTAATAACTTCAGCAGATATCAGAAGCCTGATTTGCATGGAAGATGCAATGAATGCAATGGAACAGGCGTTCGCAAGTTTTTCTGATGGAACAAGCCGGGTGCCGCAACGCTATGTTTCAGGCATCAAAAATTTAGACTTGTTGTTCAAACCGGCTTATAATGAAAAATTGGGCAGGATAGCAGTAAAAATTATTACACAAAAAAAAGAGGGCAATTTTCAGGGGATACCAGCAATTTTGGGCGTAGTATTATTATTGGATATGAAAACGGGTGCCATACTTGCAATGATGGACGGCACATATGTTACAGCCCTTCGCACAGGTGCAGCAGGAGGTATTGCTACAAAATTGCTTGCACACAAGAATGCTGAAACGTTGGTTGTATTTGGCTGTGGCGCACAGGGTAAAACCCAACTGGAGGCCGTTTGCTATGTAAGGCCCATTAAACGAGCCCTGATATACGATCTCAATACAGAGGCTGCGCAGCAAGTCAAAACGGAAATGGAAGGAAAACTGAACATTTCTATCCAGGTTGTGAAGAATCTGGAACATTTAAAACAGGCTGATATTATATGTACGGCGACCAATTCTGAAAAACCACTATTTAGTCAGAAAGATATCTCAAAAGGTGTTCATATAAATGCTGTAGGTTCATACAAACCCAATATGCAGGAGATAGATCCCTCAATAATAAAAAGCGGGAAACTGTTTGTGGATTCTCGGGAATCAGTCCTGAAAGAATCAGGAGATTTGATAAAGCCCATCAGTGAGCACATTTTTACCGATACCATTATTGAAGCAGAAATAGGGGAACTAATCAACAAGAAAGCAGGCGGGAGGCATGATGAAAAAGAAATTACGATTTTTAAAAGTGTAGGGCTGGGTGTTCAGGATTTGTTTATGGCTAATGCGATATTTGAGAAGTATTCACAGCAATAGTTTTTTAATCTGACGGATGAAATCAACACATACCCCAAGTATCTTTAACGATGTAATTGGCCCTGTTATGCGGGGACCCTCCAGTTCGCATACTGCTGCAGCACACCGCATTGGAAGCATAATCAGGCAAGCAGGCAGCCCGGATTTCACTAACGTGATTGTGAAGTTTGACAAAACCGGTTCACTGGCCACTACTTATCTTGGGCAAGGCTCGGCATTGGGACTGGCAGGTGGCCTGTTGGGCTTGGAAATGACAGATCCTGAAATTGTAAACTATGAAAAGCATCTGGAAAACAGCAATTTCACAATTGAATACATCATAACTGATATTGATTACAAACACCCGAATGCTTACCAGATCAGTGTTCGATATCCAGATAGGGAAGAGCTGAATATACTGGCTATTTCAACCGGCGGGGGCATGTTTGAAATAGTGGAATGGAATAAGTTTAACGTTTCCTTAAAAGGAGATTTTTTTGAAAACCTTCTGTTGTTTCAAATTGTAAATGCAAAAGATATTTCTGAAATTGAGTTAACTATTAACACAAATCTTTCGGATTTCAAATTATACAAATCACAAGATATAAATGGAAACCTGCTGGTAACTATTAAATCTGGCAGCAGTTTGAGCAAGGAAATTGAAAACATTCCCGGCCTGAGCGAAAAATCAAACCAGAAATTTGAATTAATTCCGGTGATGCCGGTTCCATCGGTTTCTGAAATGAACCTTCCTTTCACTACTGTGGACGAAATGCTGGAATTGGCATCAAATAAAGACCTTTCTTTGTCGGATTTGGCCATAATGTATGAAAGTGCCCGTACCGGTCTGAATACCAGTTCCATCCTGAAGAAAATGGAAGAAATTGTTCTTGTTATAAAAAATTCTATTGATGAGGGATTAAAAGGCACTCACTATAAAGACCGGATACTTGGTGCTCAGTCAACATTGATTGAGACTGCAGAAAAAAAAGGTCTCATTCATAAAACAATTAATAACACCATCATTGCTTACACCACTGCCATTATGGAAGTAAAAAGTTCGATGGGGCTTATTGTGGCCACACCGACAACCGGGAGTTGTGGTGTTGTGGGAGGGGCTTTGTTTGGTTCGCTTCAAGAGGAGGAATTTGATTTAAAACAAATGGGCAGGGCTTTTCTTGCGGCAGGAATTACAGGTGTTTTTATTGCTAGGAAATATACTTTCTCGGCCGAAGAAGGTGGTTGCCAGGTGGAAACAGGTTCAGGAGCAGCCATGGCAGCTGCCGGATTGATTGAACTAAACGGAGGCTCTGCAAAACAAGCAATAGAGGCGGCATCTATGGCTTTGCAAAACGAACTGGGTTTGGTTTGCGATCCCGTTGCAGTACGGGTTGAAGTGCCATGTTTGGGGAAGAATATTATGGCCGCAACCAATGCCCTCAATTCGTCAATTATGGCTTTGGCTGGCTATAATGTTGTAATACCTTACAATGAAGTAATCGATGCCATGAAATCGGTGGGAGAAGCCCTGCCTTCGACATTGTGTTGTACAGGCCTGGGAGGACTTGCACAAACACCAACAGGAAAGTGTTTGTATCAGAAATTTAATGACAAGAAGAACACACTGAAATTTGATGACTGAGAATTATGAACGTTACTTAAAGTTACTGGGAATTCGGCGAGGAGAACCAAGTATCGCTGAATTGGCGCAGGTTGTTCATGCTCATATGACAAGGATTCCATTTGAAAACATTTCGAAATTGTATTATTTACGAACAATTGGTCTCAGGGAAATACCAGGGCTCACACAATTCCTCGACGGTCTTGAGTATTACAATTTTGGTGGCACATGTTATGCAAACAACTTTCATATACACCAGCTTCTCAGGTTCCTTGGCTACAATGTGGAACTATGCGGTGCCGACATGAACCAACAAGATGCACATCTTATTAACCTTGTAAGAATTGAAGGAAGAGAATTCATTGCTGATGTCGGCTATGGTGCTCCGTTTCTGAAACCTCTTCCGAGAGACCTTTCCACAGATTACAAAATATCTTTAGGGTCAGACCAATATATCCTGAGTCCAATGGATGCAGCAAAGCGTTCACAACTAACGCGGTTCAGGGATGGAATTCCCCGCCACGGATATCTGGCGAATCCTACACCAAGAGATATTAAAGAGTTTAATCACGTCATTGCAGATTCCTTTAGGCCCGAAGCAATATTCATGAATTCTCTCTTGCTTGTTCGCTTTAGCACCGATTATTCCCAGGTTCTCCATAATATGACTTTTATTGAATCGAGAGGAAAGTCAGTACGAAGGAAAACTTATCAGACTATAGACGAACTAATCGCTGCGATCGAAGAGATATTTGCTATACCGTCGGCTATTTCGCATGTTGCACTGGAAGGATTATCCATGCGCCAAGATGACTGGAACTGACAGAAAATGTTACACGGCTAATAACAAACTGGAAATAAACGTAATATTGTAAGGACTTTGTTTTTTCATCGACTAATAAAATAAAATGTCATGAAAGAAAAAATAAAAATAAGTACATCCGCCAACGGGCCGTTAATTGTAAAAAATCTAAAACAAATAACCGAAGCAAACGGAAATATTTTTAGTGTTGATAAATTAACTGTTGCTCTATGTCGTTGTGGCGAATCGAAAAACAAACCTTTTTGTGATGGTACACACGGTAGAATTGGTTGGACTGACGAAAAACAAGAAGGCCGGCAACCAAGAAAAGCAGATAATTATATAGGTAAAAAAAATACGATTCACGATGATAGAGGAATTTGCTCACACGCAGGTTTTTGTACTGATGGCTTACCAAAAGTTTTTCAAATGGGCGTTGAACCCTGGATAAATCCAGATGGAGAAACCATAGAACAGATTATTGAAACCATAAAAAAATGTCCTTCAGGTGCATTAAGTTATTCTGTTGATGGAAAATTAAACAACAAATTTTCGGAACAACCCGAAGTTCAAATTACTAAAGATGGGCCTATTCTGGTAAAAGGCACCATTGAACTTAACGATGACGACCATCCTGAATCGGAAGATCATTATGCTTTATGTCGATGTGGAAAATCAAGAAATAAACCATTTTGCGATGGCCAACACTGGTATCATAAATTCAGAGACGAAGGAAGAATGAAAATAAGTTAACAAAAAACAGGTTTATGTGGTACACAACTTGTCCGAAATGTGCAAGAAAATATGGCAAGAACTATGTCGCGATTATCTCACAAATTGAATGAAGATGAAAAATAAAAACAAAAAACAGGTATTGAGTAAGATTGATAGTATCCTGATAATTCTCTTAATCTTACAAATTTCTTGTCAACCTCCATCCAGGGAATCTCAAACTGCAGAATCTGACAGTTTCATATTTCTGGAACAAGACATAACTCAAGTTCAACAGGGGTATAAAGATGGTACTTATTCTATTAAAGAGGTGGTTCAAGCCTATTTAGACAGAATTGAGGCAATTGATAAAAGCGGGCCCATGCTTAACTCAATGATTCAAGTAAATCCTGATGCTATTCAAATTGCTGAAGAATTGGATAAGGAGCTGGAAGTTGGAAACAGCAGAGGTCCAATGCATGGTATTCCTGTGGTTTTAAAAGATAATATAGACACCCACGACAAAATGGCAACAACTGCCGGCTCGAGAGCATTGATGAATTCATACCCGTTGAAGGATAGTTATATTGCTAAGCAGCTAAGAGATGCCGGAGCGATTATCATTGGAAAAGCCAATTTAAGTGAGTGGGCAAATTTTCGTGGTGAACTATCTTCAAGTGGTTGGAGTGGAGTAGGAGGCCAAACAAAAAATCCTTATATACTGGACAGAAATCCATGCGGATCAAGTTCGGGTTCAGCCGCTGCTGTATCGGCTAATCTTACGATGATCGCTATAGGGACCGAAACAAATGGGTCAATAGTTTGTCCTTCAACTGCTAATGGTATTGTAGGAATCAAGCCAACGGTGGGACTGGCAAGTCGTTCTGGAATTATCCCAATCTCTTTCACACAAGACACACCGGGACCTATGGCACGAACAGTACGCGATGCAGCCATTTGCCTGGGAGCAATAGTCGGGATAGATTCAGCTGATGAGAAAACATTAGCAAGCCAAAGGAAATTTTACAGGGATTACACGCAATTCCTAAAAGAAGACGGATTAAAGGGGAAGAGGATCGGTCTATACAAAGCTCCTTTCGGCAGAAATTACAAGGTTGATACGCTGATGTACAAAGCAGTAGATTTTCTGAAAAGCGAGGGAGCAGAAATCATTGAAATTGAAAAAATATCGAGTGAAAAAGTCGGCTCTTATTCATTCGAAATCATGCTGTTTGAATACAAAGACGGATTGAATAAATATTTCCAATCCCTGGGGCCTGATGCTCCTATCAAAAGCGTTGAAGAATTAATCGCATTTAATCAATCGGATTCGATAGAATTAAAACACTATAACCAACGATACCTTGAGATGGCACAGGAAAAAGGAGATCTGACCTCTTTGGAATATCAGGAAGCTTTGGCTAAGATGTTACAAGGGAGCAGAGAAGATGGAATAGACAGGGTCATGAATGAACACGACCTGGATGCTATAATCGCTCCAACAGGAAGCCCTGCCTGGAAAACCGATTGGATTAATGGCGATAGCTATCACCTGGGAAGCTCCTCCCCTGCCGCCAGAGCCGGATATCCCAATATAACTGTGCCTATGGGCTACATTGATGAGTTACCTGTTGGAATTTCGTTTTTTGGAAAGGTCTGGAGTGAACCTCTTTTACTTGAAATAGCTTACGCATATGAAAGAGGTACTAAACATCGCAAAAGCCCGAAGTTTCTGCTTTCAGATTAATCCGTATAATGAGGCACACAAAAAAGATTGTTTAATTAAAAATCAGAAAAGATGGAACAAGTCATTCATGGAATTTTACTGGCATTGCATAATCTGGCACTGGTAGGTTGTGCTGCAGCACCCTTTTATAACCGAAATCTAGTTAATAGCAGAGGCCAATATGGGCCTAAGTTATCCTATAAACTGGATAAAGTAGTGGAAGATACGTTGCAGGGTAATGCTCCTTATTGCATCGTCTTTATTATTATTTTATTCATCACGGGTATGGGTATGCCTGCAAACTACTATCTCTTTCATGGTGCTTTTAAAGAGTTATCCGACGTTGCCGTGATTTCACTTTTTATCAAACTTGCCTTTGTTTTCGGAATGATTGTAATCATGTTCATTATATTCTTTAAAATCAATCCTGTACTGAACAAAATGTTTGCTGGATTTTCAAGTGAAAGCCAACCTGACTCTCAAAGCGAAGCTGGATTTTTTAAACTCAGAGCACGGAGGAAATACTTATGTGAGATATGCCTTGTTTTTGCAATATTAGTCTTGGTATCCAGCGCTTTTATTGGCTTTGAAATATAAATTCTGTATTTATTAATCAAAACAATAACGTCATGATAAAAAAAGGAATAATTGTCAGCATCATTGGTATAGTTGCATTTACAATTGCTCAATTGAATGGTTATGAGCAGTTTAATCATCCTGAATTCAATAAAACTAGAGGCGGATTCACAGCAGCTTATGCCTACCCTCCTGCTGTCGGAATTCTTGGCAATGCGACAAACTGCCTGGTTTGTCACGCAGATAACGGGCCGTGGAAAGATGATGGCAAAACCGTTATTGACGTGCTGGATAAAAGCACGAAGAAATCATTGAAGCAAGCTGACGGATCATTTCTTATTGAAGTAAAACGCAACGAGATTGCAACGATTTTGACTGTTATCGGGCGAACTGCCGACGATGAAGCAGAAGCTCCGTACAGAAATGCTTTTATATATGTTGATCCGGCTACTATTGGTACTTCTTCTTTATCCAAATTTGCTCCGGGATGGAATGTAAATTTACCGATGTCGTGTAAAATTGTGGGTGATAATTTAAAAGGATTCGAAGGGGCTCATATTACGGTCGTTCCTTCAACGCTTCGCCCAACTGATGCGGCAAGAGATACTGAGATATCTCTGCAGGTACTGCTTTCAAAAGGCGGCACAGAGAAAGGAAATGCTTCTGAGGGTATATCCAATTATTACGAAAGGAAAGTGAATCTCAAAGTTATTGAATGACCTTTATCAATTGATACGAAAAAATAAATTACAATGACAATTTTAATTCTAATAAATGATGCTCCTTATGGTACAGAAAAAGCATACAATGCTTTGCGATTGGCGAACCAATTTGGTAAGGACTATGAAACAGCAGAAGTTAGAATATTTCTAATGGCAGACTCAGTATCTTGTGCAGTAACAAATCAAAGCACACCTACCGGTTATTATAACATCGAGCGAATGTTGAAACTTGCTCTTAGAAAAGGAGCAAAAGTAAAAATCTGCGGCTCGTGTGCGGATGCAAGAGGATTAAAAAACGCACAATTGATTGAAGGAACAGAAATCAGCACAATGGAAGAACTCGCTAAATGGGTTGTTTCCAGCGATAAAGTAGTCGTTTTTTAAAACATAACTGCTGATAGCATCTGATCGAAATCAGACCATCTCTTTCAATAACTTCAATACCGTTTGCACCTGCTTCAAATGTGTGCGGAAGGACAAAACAGCAAACCGTATCCAATAGATGTCATCAATCGTTGTAGACGATAAAAAAAACCGACCATCCTGTTTGATTTGTTCAATCAGATTTTGATTAAACACATTGGAGTTGCCTGATTTGGGTATGTATCGGAAAAT
>JADHTG010000094.1 GCA_016776505.1 Bacteroidota bacterium | reverse complement strand
AAAGAAAGTGATAAAATAACTATCTTTATAGAGCAATTAAAAGTCAGTACGATTGTGCTGGCTTTTTTTGCAGAACTACAATGGAGAAGAAAAAAATACTCGTACATGGTATCGGTAACGAGATTTTGACTGATGATGGTATAGGCCCGAAACTTGTAAAAAAACTAAAGGGAAACTTACCAGGCAATGAGATAGATTTTGAAACAGCATTTTTAGGCGGTCTCGAGGTACTTGAATACATTCAGGGTTATCAAACTGTTATTTTTATTGATGCTATCCGGACAAAGGATGGAGTACCCGGAACAGTTTATCAGCTATCACCGGAAGATTTTAACAACACGTTGCATTTGTCGAGTGTTCATGATGTATCTTTTCTAACTGCAGTTAACCTGGGAAAGAAACTTGGATTAAAGATGCCACAGGAAATTCATATAATTGCTATTGAAATAGTTGAAGATAGAATATTTAACGATAACTTTACTCCTCAGATAGCGGATAAATATGAAGAAATATATCATGAAGTTAAAGCAATCGCTGAAAAAATAATTGCCATATTATGACCAATGAATTTCTAATATTATTAACAACTACTGTCACATTGGCATTATTGCATACACTTACAGGACCTGATCATTATTTGCCCTTTATTGTGATCTCAAAGGCAAGGAACTGGAAGATAAGACACACAATCTGGTTTACAGCATTATGTGGACTGGGACATGTGGGTAGTTCTGTTATTCTGGGATTTGTTGGGATTGCGCTTGGACTGGCTGTCGGAAAACTTGAATTTATTGAAGGTGTTCGTGGCAGCATCATATCCTGGGTATTTATGTCCTTCGGACTTTTATATATGATTTGGGGAATCAGAAAAGCGTATAAGAATAAAAAACATACCCATCTGCATTATCATAGCAACGAAAGTTTACATAAGCATGAACATACACACCACGACGATCATGTCCATATTCATGAAGGCGACAAAAAAGGAAAGATAACTCCCTGGATCTTATTTACTATTTTCATTTTTGGACCATGTGAACCACTTATTCCGATAGTAATGTATCCTGCAGCTAAATTCAATTTTTCAGACATGCTTATCCTTATTGTCATTTTCAGTCTTGTTACGATAAGCACCATGATTTTTCTGGTAGCAGCTGCTTCTTATGGTTTCAAATTTCTACCTGTAAAGAAATATGAGCGGTATACACATGCTCTGGCAGGAGGTACAATTTTTGCATGCGGTCTGGGCATGGTATTTTTAGGCTTGTGATTTCAGCCAATCGTACCATTTATCCATTCCTTCTTCTGATTTTGCCGATAATTCGAAAAACTGCAGGTGATGGTTCACCCTCAATGCATATTCTTTTGCTTTCTCAATATTAAAATCAACATAGGGAAGAAGGTCGATCTTATTAATGATGCAAATATCCGAAGTATGAAACATGGTCGGATATTTGATAGGCTTATCGTCTCCTTCGGTTACACTTATGATTACTATCCGGTAAGTCTCCCCCAAATCGAATAATGACGGACAAACCAGATTGCCGACATTTTCGATTACAAGGATAGAATTATCTGCAACGTCAAGGTTTTTTATCGCTTTATTGATCATATCGGCATCCAGATGGCAACCGTTACCTGTGTTTATCTGAATTACAGGTGCTCCGGTAGCATGAATGCGGTTTGCATCGTTCATGGTTTGCTGGTCGCCTTCTATGACAAAAAACTGAAGTTCTTTTTTTAGATTTTGAATGGTTTTTTCGAGGAGTGTTGTTTTACCCGAACCGGGTGAACTGACCATATTCAATGTTGTAATGTTTTTTGCTTCAAGGTAACCCCTGTTTCTTTCTGCCAGTAAATTATTTGTGCTAAGAACATCCTGTTCAATTTGGATAACGTTGCCATGTGAATGGTCATGAGGATGATCATGGGGCTGGCCATGAGAATGATCATGCTGAACAGGTTCATTCTCCTCTTCGGGTTTATTGAAGGTCACAGGGTTGTTTGTCTGGCCGCAGCCGCAAGTATCACACATAGTTTGAACGTTTATTTTTCAGACGATTAATCAATTTTTATTGCTTTTACTCTAAGTTCTTTGCCCTGAATGATATCGTGATCAAAATGATTGCAATCAGGACAGGCAGTATAATAGTCTTTTATATCAAATTCGTGCTTACAGGCTTTGCACCTGGCTTTTGCTGGTATTCTGTTAATGACAAGATTTGCATGTTCAAGTAATTCACTTTTCTTCGTGTGTTGCATAGCAAAGTTCAACGCATCATAATCAACACCACTCAATTCGCCAACATCCATTTCTATTTCGTGAACGATCTCAGCATTGAGTTCCATAGCGTTTTCCTCAACGATATTCAAGACGTTCATGGTGATTGAAAATTCATGCATAACTAGTTCTCTCAGCAGATTCTTGGCAGTTGTTCATCTGCCAGCATATCAATAATTCGTTTCCCTCCTATTCCGGTCTTTAGGACAGCTTTCCCATGATGGTTGTTAACCACTTCCCCGATAATGGCACTATCTCTTCCAAATTCGTTTTGCCTCATTACGTCAACAATTCTATCAGCATCTTTAGCGGATGCAATCAGTATGATTTTTCCTTCATTTGCAATATAAAAGGGGTCGAATCCAAGCAATTCGCACATTCCACATACGTTTTCATTAACAGCGACTGTTGATTCATCAATCTCAATACCTATGTTTTTACTTTCCGTAAGTTCACATAATATTGTAGCAATACCTCCCCGGGTAGCATCTCTCATGAACTTTACCAGGCATTTTGTGTCTAAAATTTCTTTTATCATGTGGTTTAGAGAGGCACAATCGGTTTTGATCTCAGTTTTGAAATTTCCGAAATTACGCGCAGCCATAATAGACATTCCATGGTCACCGATCGAACCGTTTATAATTATTTTATCCCCGGCTTGAATCGTCTCTCCCGTACTTATCGATTTGTATTTATCATCAAGGATACCGATACCTGACGTATTAATGAACAACTTATCGCATTGGCCTTTGTTGACCACTTTCGTATCTCCGGTAACAATTAACACGCCTGCCTTTTTTGCTTCATGAGCCATTGAAGAAACGATTCGTTCGAGTTCTTTCAAGGAAAAACCCTCTTCGATGATAAAAGAAGCACTGATATACTGAGGAATTGCCCCTGAAACAGCTATGTCATTGATCGTTCCGCACACAGCCAGCTTACCTATGTTTCCGCCGGAAAAAAACAGGGGATCGACAACATAAGAGTCGGTAGTAAAAGCAATGGTTGACCTCTCCAAGGTCAGCAAAGCAGAATCTGTTTGAAGTTTTAAAATGGGATTATCAAAATAGGTAAAGAACAGCTCTTTAATGAGTTTGTGGGACAATTTGCCGCCACTGCCGTGTCCTAATAAGATATTATTTCCCATTATTTGTTAAATCGATAATACGCATTACAAGCGCCTTCGTGCGAAACCATGCACGCACCAACAGGGGTGGCAGATGTACAAACCGTCGCAAAAAGTTTGCACTGGCCGGGCGTTTTCAAACCTTTTAATATTTCACCACAGATACAGCCTTTTTCTTCAATCGTTTCTTCCACATCTACAGGTATCATTCTTTCAGCATCAAAATCATGGTATCTTTCATTTACTCCAAGTCCGCTGTTTTTAAGGATTCCAAATCCCCTCCACCAGTCATCCCGAAAGGAAAAAACTTCATTCATGATTTTCTGTGCTTTCACATTGCCTTCTGGCTTTACAACCCGTTTGTACTGTATTTCGACCTTGAATTTATTATCATAAACCTGTTTTACCAGCATATAAATAGATTGAAGAATGTCGACAGGTTCAAAGCCGGATACCACGCATCCTACTCCATATTTTTCAGGGATATCATCATAGATATGAGAACCTGTGATCGTACTCACATGGCCAGGTGCAATATATCCATTGATGGTCACTCCTTCGTCTATTAATGCAGCCAAAGCAGGAGGCATTATTTTGTGAGAACTGAATAGAAAGAAGTTTGTCACCTTCTCTTTTGCTGCGTTGATGATACCCGCTGCACTGCCAGGAGCAGTTGTTTCGAAACCAATACCCAGGAAAACAATCTTTTTTGAAGGATTATCTTTGGCTATCTGAAGTGCCTCAAGAATTGAATAAACAATTCGGATATCAGCCCCATTGCTTTTTTCTTCATTTAATGAGGATGTAGAACCCGGGACCCTGATCAGATCGCCATAGGTTGTGATTATAACATCATTCAAACGGCTGTATGCGACAGCCTGGTCAATAAATTTTTTGCTGGTCACACAAACAGGACAACCTGGCCCTGATAAGAGTTTGATTTTTTCAGGCAATAAAGATGGGATTCCGAATTTTTGAATAGCCCATGTATGACCACCACAGACTTCCATAAAAAACATCTCTTTGGAGGTAAGAGATGAAATTTTTTCAATCAACCGGTTGGCTAGTTCCTTGTTGCGGTATTCATCAATATATTGCATTTGAAAGTAATACTATTATCAGTTATCTTTCCTTTTTTAGCAGAAAAGAAAAAGTAGTTCCTATACCGATGTTGCTTTTAACCCAGATTTTACCTCCATGACTTTCAACAATCTCTTTTGAAATAGTAAGCCCTAAACCCGTACCATCTTTAATCTGGGTTTTAACATTTGATGCTCTGTAAAATTCATTGAATATCAGATCTATTTCATTTTCAGGAATACCTATGCCCTTGTCGGTTACTTCAATCAGAACTTTATCCTGCTTATCTTCAGCAGATAATGTAACATTCTTGCCCGGAGGGGAGTATTTGATGGCATTCAGAATAAGGTTGATAATAACTTCTTCAATAGAGGACTGTTCCCCGAATATTTTACTTATTGACGGATCAATTTTTTGAACTATAATGATATCTTTATTCCGTGCATTTTCTTCCGCTATTTTGAGTACTTCTTCGATAGAATGATTAAGGTCAAAATATTTTTTATCGTATTTCTGCTGGAGCTTTATTTTTGTGATATTCAGAAGGTCTGAGATGAACTGATTTAGTATTTCTATCCTTACGTGGGCACGGTTGACAAATTCCTCCTGCTGCTGATTTAACGGACCTGTTATTTTTTCATGTAAAACGTTTATACAACTTTGTATTGCAGTGATGTGCCCTTTAATATCATGGGTGATACGGACTACATACTCATTCTTGATCTTATCTTTTTGCCTTAATTTATGGTTAACGTTCAGATATGCAATTTCATGTTTCGTTGATTCCCTGATAACAGTTCTGATAATATATACAATAAAATAGGATGTAATAACAAAGATAACCCCGGTACAGATTATATAGGTTAAGTTACTGTACATGTTGGTAATAATAAAACCTTCGAGCGGATAATGTGGTATGATGCCTGTATATTCCAAAAATGTCATAGATCCTACAAGCAGTAAAGCAAATGTTGTTTGAAGAATACTCTCTTTAGTTGAGAGGATATAACTACCTATTATCATATGAAAAATGTAGAAAATGATGCCTGGATTTTCGACACCACCAGAAAAATGCAGAAGAACTGTCAATGCAATCAGATCAGTTGATATCTGGAAATTAATCATTCTGTTAACGACCTTCAGCGATCTCCTGATATGCGATCTCTTAAGATGTCTAAGGTAAAAGAATGATAAAGAATTATAGATGATTAAGAACAGAACAACACTATTTATCGGTAGCCCCCAGATTGTAATATGAAGAATATATTTTGCTATTGAGTAAGCAACAACAATGCCAATAATATAATACCAACGTAAGCGAATAAGCCAAAATGCAAGCCTGATTTGTCTGAGGTTAGTCGGTTGCAATTCGAGGTTATTCGTGAGCTTATTCTGATCTTCTACTGGTTCATTTTGTAACATATACAAAACAGCGTGTAAATAATGATGAAAAATCCCTTCCCGTGAAGGTCAATTCCGTTTATGAATTGCAAGGTTATGGCATTAACTCTTCAACAGTTTTAAGTAGTCCTTTATGATTTCCAGACTTGTCCATAAATCTTGTTTTGGGTAAATGGTCAACATCTTCAATTGCAGAGCGCATATTAACGCCCAACGCAATAGCCATGTTCGAATTCATGATAATTGGAATTTTCATCTTGGAAGGATCCGATTTAAGTTCATTCAGGAAATTATACCCTTCAAGTTTGGTATCCATAATAATATCCAGAATAATTAAATCGGGATGAAAACTTTCAAGAACTTCTAAACCAATCTTCGTATTAATTGCAGTATTTACTTCATACTTGCGGCTCTCGAGAAAGAGTTTGGTAGACGCTAAAAAGTCAACATCATCATCAATAAGCAAAATCTTGTTTTTTTTCATAGCATGTATATTATTTGATTATGTTTTTTGCTGTTCGTTTTCCCTTATTTCCTGGTCAATTTCACCTATTTCACGAAGCAGTCTTAACGTTTCCTCTGCTTCTTCTTCACTAATTTTCTGAATAGCAAACCCGGTATGCAACAATACATAATCATTAACTTCAACATCTTCAACCAGTTGCAGAGAGGCCTCGTATTCAGTTCCTGCTACAGATACAATCGCCTTATCGCCTTGAATTGATAGTACTTTAGAGGGAATACTTAAACACATTATCAGTTTGTTAATAGATTAATTTCTAGTGAGCTAAGTTAATAATAATCATCGTAAAATACCAGCATTTTGATGTTCATAATTTAAATTAATGCATAATTTCTATTTGGTTTGATTCTTTGCAGCTAATACCAACTGTCCTAGTGCAATACCTCCATCATTTGTAGGGATTTTCTGATGAGAAAACAGTTCAAAATCATGTTTCTCAAACATGATCTCAAGATTTTCGAGGAGGTATTTATTCTGAAATGTCCCTCCTGATAAAACAACTTTATTTAGATCATACCTGTTTCTTGCTTCTGTAACAACCTCCAGAATTACCGAAATGATCGTGTTGTGAAATTTTGCGGATATTTCGGAACGCGGAACTTGTTGTTTTAAATCGTTAATAATAGTTGTAAATGTATCTTCAAAAGAGATTGTTGTGTCGATTGTATACGGATATGCTTTTTTTATTTTTCTATTAATAATGGCTTCCAGCCGCATAGGGGCTTCTGCATGAAATTTGCTGAAAGGAGAGAGATTTATCAGCGCTGCTACTGCATCGAATAACCTGCCTGAGCTGGAGGTCAGCGGGCAGTTTATTTTTTTATCAATGGCGTCGCATATAAGTTCAACTGATGAGGATTTAATCGTATTCAGAAATGGCAGGTTGAAATTTAAAAATTTGCTCCCATATATTTTATACAAATAAGATAGAGCCATCCGCCAGGGTTCTTCGATTACGTTATCTCCTCCGGGCATACTCAGATATTCGAAATGATTAATTCTGGTATATTCCTTTAAATCACAAACAAAGAATTCACTTCCCCAGCTATTGTTATCATCACCGTAGCCTGTGCCATCAAAGGCTACGCCAATAACCTGTTCGTCTAGGTTATGCTCAGCCATGCAGGATGCAATATGCGCATGATGGTGTTGAACCTGAATGTGTCTCTTTTTTGATTCAACCGCGTACTGTGTTGATAAATAATCAGGGTGCAGGTCGCTGACAACCAACCTAGGGTTAAATCGGAACAGCTTGTTGAATTGTTCTATGGTTTCTAAATAAAATTCATAGGTCTCGATATTTTTCAAATCACCGATATGCTGGCTGAGGATTGCCTGATTGTCCTTTCCTAAACAGAAACAATTAACAAGTTCTGCTCCTGTAGCAAATATTCCTTCAACATTCAACGTAAGTGTTTTCGCCTCCGGCACATACCCACGCGACCGCCTCAAAACCCGTTCCTTGTTATTCATGATAGTAACAACGGAATCATCAGTTCTGTTGTATATATCCCTGTTGTATATCAAGACATCATCAGCAATTTTTCCTAATTTTTCAACAGCTGTTTTATTATCGGTAACAATAGGCTCATCCGAGATGTTGCCACTTGTTAAGACAATAGCTGGAATATTTAGCTTTTCAAACAACAAATAATGCAACGGCATATAAGGCAGCATGGCGCCAATTGTATTAAAGCCAACAGACACAGAGGAAGCGAGGCTCTTCTTTTGCCGGAGAAGTACAATCGGTCGCTTCCACGACTTTAGAGATGTTTCTTCGGTATTATTTACAAACGCATACTCTTTTAACGTATCAATATCGGAGAACATCACAGCAAAAGGTTTTCCCTCTCTGTTTTTCAGTTTCCTGAGCCGTACAACAGTTTCTTCGCTCAATGCATCGCATGCTAGAAAGAATCCGCCTAATCCTTTTACAGCTATGATATTTTTGTCTTTTATAAGCGCTACTAATTTGCTGATAATCGTTTGGGTGTGTTTAATGACTTTGTTTTGATATAACAGGGAATATTCGGGTCCGCAGAGTGAGCAAGCAACAGGTTGGGCATGAAACCGTCTGTCTTTTATATCCCTATATTCTTTCAGGCAATCAGGGCACAGTTCAAAATCCTTCATGGTTGTTTTATCCCTGTCGTATGGAAGGTCTTTGATAATCGTAAAACGTGGACCGCAGTTAGTGCAATTGATAAAGGGATAATCTAACCGGTTTCTCTGGACTTTCATATCCTTCAGGCAATCGTTGCAAACAGCTATATCCGGACTGATACCTGTAATACGGTCAGATACCGTTTTGCTTTTGACGATCTGAAAATCGGTGAAATTTTCGTTGACCGTTTGTCTGAAGACAATCGATTCGATGTTGGCTACTGATGGGGCTGAGCTTTTGATCAGGGAGATAAAGCTGTTTATTGCAGAAGCTTTGCGGTTAATTTTAAGAACCACGCCATCGTTTCTGTTTTCAACACAGCCTTTTACATGATTACTTTTTGCAAGGCGGTAAATGAACGGGCGAAACCCGACACCTTGTACCCTACCCTTTATTTCAATTTCAAATGTGCTCTCCCCAGATTGTCGATCGTTGATTTGCATTGGTTCTACTCTTATCTAATTGTCTTGCGCCTGATTGTTAATTTTTTATCAATGCAAAAATAACTGATTTACAAATCATAGCAAATACAAATTGAGATTAATTTATAATAAATAGCCACCTGTTATCCAGCTATCATGCTTTTGCTGAGGCTTCGGCATACAAGCCAGTATCGAGCATCAAGAAATCTTTATATCTGAAAACTTTAGTTAAATTTGCCCCCGATTCCGGGATGTTAGCTCAGTTGGTTTAGAGCACATGCTTGACAGGCATGGGGTCGCTAGTTCGAATCTAGTACATCCCACTTTGATAATCAGCCACATACAATGTGTTCTCACATTTGTTTTTTTTATTATTGAATACTTTTATACCTACTCGTGCAATTTTTTTTCATTTGCCTTCCCACTCTCAACCTGATTTTCGCCGATTTCTCCCAAACAGTATTTAATGCTTTGCTGAGAGTATATGGACTGACAATATCTATCCATCGGTTCAAACAAGTCTAAAGTGAACAAGTCAGTGTTGCCGGTCGGTGAACCAAAAAAGTTAAATGAAAAGACCCAGGATGGAAACTTTTGATCTTTTATCCGTTTTGAAATTCTCAATTCTTCACTCCGGTGGGTTTGTAAAAACGCTTTTCGGATTGCTACACGTGGGCGTGAATAGTATAATTAAATTAAGGAATGTCGACAGACACTAACATTCCAATAAACAACTAGATTTATTCGTACACCTGCTTTTCCCAGCTTACTTCTTGCAATATTCTAATTTATCCTCAGGATAGATATTGTGCTAATACCTTCACTATGTTAAAGCTGTTCTCAATTGTTTTACCAAATCAATTGTTGTCACTAATTCTGCTCTAAATGTTGGTTTATTCAAATCGTAATGAACGAATGGATTCATTACTAAAGTTCTTTGTGTTTCAATTTCATTTCGCAAAGCTTCAGAAACGTATCTTGTGCCATCTGGTTTGGGCCTGTCCTTACATGCACTCCAAAAATCTTCACCTGAAATTTTGCTCTGGTTTTTATTGAATTTTACACGAATCATTTTGTTGTGGCAGAAATTTTTAACAAGCCTTTCAAACTCGCTCCGGATATAGGATGCAGATGCTTTTAAATCTCCGACATCGTTCAAATAATGTTCCGCTTTATCAATAAAATCAGTTTTATTATGTAGTATCGGGATTTCATAACTGTTTTGATGTTCTTCCTTTATGTATAATTCTGCAAACTCCCAATTGAGCCTATTTTCTGACTGTACCAACTCATACCAGGATTTATCGTAAGTAGTCATGAAGATT
>JADHTG010000093.1 GCA_016776505.1 Bacteroidota bacterium | reverse complement strand
CTCCCTGCGCTGTAGCTATAAATGGTGCAACAATTTAACCTCCCTACGCTAAAGCTTCGGAAGACGAAACAATTTGGCAATTTAACCTCCCTACGCTAAAGCTTCGGAAGACGAACAATTTTACAATTCAACCTCCTACGCTAAAGCTTCGGAAGACGAAACAATTTGGCAATTTAACAATTCAACAATTCAACAATTTAACAATTTAACAATTTAAATACAATCTCAATCCTGCCTCTTCTTCCTGAAACTCAATTTATTCTCATTGCCCTGAATCAGCCTTTTAACATTCGCTCTATGCGTATATAAGGCTATCAAAAATACCACAAAAGTAAAAATTGCTAATATTTTGTAATCCGGATTTTTTGAAGAGAAAAATAAAAAGATGGGAATACTCAGAGCTCCCAATAATGATCCCAGGGACACATATCTGGTAATGCTGACAAGGATGAAAAAGATGGGAAAAGCGATCAGCATCACATGCGGTACAGTCCCTAGTAAAACTCCGGTCATGGTAGCAATACCTTTTCCACCCTTAAACTGGGCTAATACCGGATATATGTGACCGATCATAGCCAGGATTCCAGCGATCAGTTTAAGATAGATAAACTGAGGATCGCTTTCATCAAAGAAAATCAATACCAGGCGTGTAGCAACAAAGCCTTTGAGAATATCCAGGATCAAAATGGGGAGAGCCAGTTTAGGGCCAATAACCCTCAGGACATTAGTCGCTCCGGAACTCATACTACCTGATTTTCTGACATCGATTTTATAGAATAATTTTCCCAACCAATAGGAAAATGGTATGGCACCCAGCAAATAGGCTAAAATAAGAATGCTAATTATTTTGATCATCATCAGTATAAATTCAGCTTTTTAAGGAATAGAGTCAGATCTCGGTTGGTGGCTTTTTTTATACGGTATTTGTTCTCCGAATATTTGGATATCGTGGAGGCAACTTGCTTGTTAAAATCTTCGTTAGAGCCTAAAACACTATAAATTCCGTAGTAATACTTGAAAAAGTGGTAATAGTTTTTCTCACTTTCCAGGTAGAGTGCGAACATGGTTCCGCTTCTTTTCTTGGATAATTGCAATCCTCCGACAATCAATTTATTAATCTTGGTTTTCTCAATGCTGATGACGCTCAGTTTATCAGAGGAAGTTTTAAATAATCGTTCATTCAGGTCGTAAGTGAGTTTAAGGTCACTCAATACAAGGGTTTTAGTAATTGATTTTGTTGGCGAAATTTCTACGAAATCTTCAATTTCAAAAATGACATTATTTCTTTCCTTCTCATCTGAAATGAGTTCTGAAAAAGCAATTTTCGGGGCATCCCGGTTATTACTTGAAGTCTTACGGTAATAACTATTCTCAATTATTTCATCAGTCATCAGGTTTAAAGCTTTTTCATCAAATGGAAAATCAATGGTCATCACTATATCAAATATATAGTTCCCATTTTCCATGAAGAAGTTAACAGTTCCTGCTGTCTGAATTTCTATTGCTTTTATATCTTCACCAAAATCAAATTTTCCCTCCCCATAGGTGTTTCCGGTTTTATCACTCAGGGCAAAATAAGATCCGAATAATTCATCGTCAAAAACTTTTCCTTCTGCCGCATAAATATATTTGTTGGCCTTGTCATCATAATACATGACACCCTCCTTAACTGAGAATATTTCAGCATCGGCAAATGCTTTTTTGTATCCTGTCCAAAGGTTGTAAACATAAGGAGAATCTGTCCCGACATATAAGCCGGTGTATAGTTCCCGTCCTTCTCTTCCTACGGGTTTATTCAAGCTAAAATAAACAGAATCAGGATTAATACGATTGTGATAAGCAAACCAACCTGTCCTGAAATAATCCTGCTTATGTGCCGGATAAACGAAGCCATCAAAATCCAGTTCTTTTACATTTCCATTCAGTTCCGCGTATCCGCCAAATTTAAATTGCGGACTGAGCCTGAAATCCATGCTGTCAGGTATTTTTGACCGTCCATAAGTGCGTCTTTCTTCATCGACACGAATTTGGTAGAAAGACAACACTTGTTTGTTTTTGTACTTATCGAAATAATCGTATTTGCCATATCCTGTATATTTGTATTTTCCAAAAACATTGATCAGGGCATTATACACTTCGTGATGATAACTGATGGTATCAGCTTTCACTTTAGCATTTTTAAGGGATTGCATAAATGCATCACGTTCGATGGTGGCCAAACCCTGGTCAGGATATATCCTTGCATCTGCAACTGAAATATAGGGTATTTTTTCAGCATTAATGTAGTATTTCTTTAAATCATAGGAAGCAAATGTGGATTGGAATTGCAGGGAATCCTGGTCTTTTTTCGTCGACCGAAAATAACAGGATTGTTCACTTTGAGAGCTTGCCTGTGACACATCAATCCGATCTTCCAGGTTATACCAGGTAAAATGCTTCATGGTGGTAATATATCTGTTCAGCGGAAAGATGAGGTTTCTGTCTGAAAGGGTACTTTCTCCATCTAAAATATCTGTATCCACATCCAGGTTGATCTTTGAAGCTGCTGCTATAAAAGCATATAAATTTGGATCGTCACTGAAAATCCTGACAGTGGCGTTTTCAGATAATAAATTATGTGGAGTAAAGACAAATTCCTGTGATGAGATGGTGGAATTTTTGTAGTCAAATACACCTTTACTGGTTAATCCGCCAGGTGTCAGAACCATATCGCCACTGAACTCATATCCTTTTTCATAAATCTTAAAGGGAATTTTTTCTTTCTCAATGATCATGGTATCAGCATATGGAAACCAGCGTGTAAACACTTCCCGACCAACAACTTTTGGGTATTTCCCCATAGCATTATGCTCCAGGTCAAAGGTTTGGCTGTGTGATCTCATCGAATCAAAGAAATATACAAAATCATTGGATTGTGTTATGGATGTGAGATACTCAATTTTCCCATTTCCCCTGAGACCTTTGTTGCTCAAATTAATAGTTTGGTCTCCTTCTCCTTTTGGGGCACCTTCCCCAACATACAGAGGAAAATGGTCGATCTTAGTAAAACCTAATGATAAATCTTCCTGTGGAACCAGTTTATAATCAAATACAGGCAGGATGTCACCGGAATAAAAAGTACCATCAAATTCAAGTCCTTTCATTTTAAATTTATCTAAACTATCCACAGTAAAAGGCTTGATATTAAAATAGAAACGATCCCTTGAATAAACCCCACCCAAAATTCCTTTTTTATCGTAGTAAACATAGGAGTTTTTGGTACATTCAAAAATGGGATATTCAGGGTAATTTATTCGTCCCGATTTATTTTTTGGATTATCGATATATAAATAGCCACTTACATCTTGTAGTACACTCTGGATCTGAGCAATCAGATCTGGTTGATTCTCGTCAATGCGAACATACATCCTCACAGAATCAATATTGGTTAAATTAAATTTGAAGTTCTCATAATCAAAGTAAAAATCGTTGCCAAAAAATTCAAAAAGTCCACCCCGTATATAGCCGTTGAATTCAAAGTTTCTGGCATCTTTCATCGTTATTTTTTGATCTCTCGGAACTATATGCACCCTGTGTGTATCACTTAATAGCACTATTCGTATACCTTCCAGGTTTAAATTGCCACTTTCCAGGCTGAAAACAGCATTGCTTCTTTTTATGGTGGATTCAAAACGAAGCATATCATAATCCATTTTATTCGCTTCTGCATTGACAAATAAAAATGTTTTATCACGCACGACAATCTGATTGGTCGTATTGTCATAAATAATGAATCCATCCATGGTAAGGGCGATGAGCAAGGCTTCCACATTTTGAACACGGACCCCCATGTGGTTAGCAAAATCAAATTTTGTAAACACATTGGTATCTAACTTAAGACATAATTCCCTGATTTTATTCAAGGGATGGAAAGTCAATACACTTTGCGTTTTATTGTATTGATTCATGGTAAAAAATGACTCAGAGGTAAACATGGCAGCCGCTTCGCTTCCATAAAACATCCTGAAATCCATTTTAGGATTATCGATGGACCAATCCAGCTGATCAAATTCCATTTCCAGTTTATGGTAGGTGTCGTACATGGGACTTCTGTACATCCCATTGTCTCCACGGGTTAGTATCAGTTTTCTTGTTTTAATTGAATAGTTGAAGATAATTTTTGGATGATAAATCGAATCATTGCCATAATAAATTGTGGTCCTGGCATTACTGGCTACAATTTTTTCAGGAGTTATCATGAAGGCATCTGATTCCGCTTTCAGAGTGGTAACCCCTTTGTAAGTAATAAAGACACGAGCTTTAACAACCGGCTCACCTTCCACCTCTATGCTACTCGAGCCCATCATAGTCTGGCCTTCCTGTGTAAAACCTCCAATGTACAGTACATTCTTTGATAATTTGTCTAAAATATAAACGGCCTTATAAGACCTGAATTTGGGGTATTTGGCATTTTTGCCCAAATGAGTGGTATTCGCTTTTTCTGTTAACCTTCCAACCAAATTGCTTGAAAAATACATTTTGTTCCAAAAAATAACAGAATCAACGACCAGTTCAGCTTTACGGACATCGATAGAATATTTTCCAAACTTAGCATAAATTTTGGTTGAATCCAGTTCCACCCTTTGCCAGTCAACTATCCCTTTTGTACCATCCCACTTGTATTCCAGTGGGTAATAAGTTCCGGCAGTTTTATAAATGACCAGAGAATCTTCTTTAGTAGTACAGATAAATGAAATGGGTTCGTTCACTACAATTAAGGGCTGTTTTTCATAAATGATGTTATAATTGTCAGTACCCAAAAACCAGGTTTTTGATTGTGCATCATAAATGGCATTTTTAGTAAACAAGGACATGATTGTTAAGTTGAACTCCTTTATTTTTCGCTTTGATTTTTCCAGGTGCAAACTGTAAACTGAATTCCATTCCCTGAATTTACCAATATCTATATTGTTCTTTTTATAAGCATTTACCAGTTCAAGATAAGTCTCAAAATAGGGAAGGGGTTTAAAATGCTTTTTAAGCATCAAGTTGCAGGTTTCAACAATCCTCAGAAATTCTTCAGGATTGAGTTCTTCCAATTTCAGATAGTTGATGAATTCGTCAACAATGAGATTGGTCTTTTCAATTTTGATCCCTTTGTAAAACTTTTTAATTTCATTTTGAAATTCTTCAGGGTCTTTAGAGAATTTATACACCTGGGAAAAGGCATCCTTCGTCAAACAGATCAGGATAAAAAATATTATTATTTTAAAACAGGATTTCATTAATAAACTTTAGGCACTTTTATTTTTTTTCACTTTAATTACTTATTAATAAATTATTAATTTTCAGATAAACGTTCATCTGTCCTTACTTTCCAGCAGGCAAGGCCTACCCAATTATTCATCACTAACTTTTTTTCTATAAAGATATTATATTTTGCATATTGATTTCGAATAATTTCCAAATCTTCTGAATAAAATCCGCTTAACAATAAAATTCCTCCTGCTTTTAATCTTTTATTTATCTGCTCTGCGTTTTCAAGAAGTATATTCCTGTTGATATTGGCAATTACAAAATCAAAGTTCGTTTCCTCTATTTGATCGATCGAAGATAATCTGGACCGGATATTCTGGCAGCTATTAATTTTTGCATTTTCAATGGTAATTTCAACTGCTTCTTCATCCTTATCTATTGCAAGAATTGTATGGGCTCCTTTATATTCCGCGAGAATTGACAATATTCCGGTTCCGCAACCAAAATCAAGTACAATTTTATTTTTCAAATCACAACTCTCAATCAGAGTGAAAATTAGCCGGGTACTTTCATGATGACCTGTTCCAAATGCCATATTGGGCATGATGGTAAAGTTAATCAATTTGTGATGCTTCTTGTGAAATGGAGCTCTTATAAAATATTTGTTTGCCAGAACAATGGGCAGATAACTTTTTTCCCATTCTTCATTCCAGTTTCTTTTAGGAAGTTCACTTTTTGAACAGGATATTTGAGAAAACTTTTTTTTAAGTGCTCTGATTTGAGATTCTATATTCTTACTTTCAAATTCAGCTTTAGAATAATAAGCTGAAAACCCAATTTCATGTTCCCAGAAGGATACCTCATTTTGCTGATCCAGCTCGAAAATCAATAGTTCTTTAATATGATCCGGACAGAGGAATTTAATCTCAACAAAACTCATTAAGCTGAGTTTATAATCGTGTTAAAGTCAGGAGGTTTCAATGATGCTCCCCCAACCAGTCCTCCGTCAATATCAGGTTGACTGAAAAGGTCTTTTGCATTGGAGGCATTTACACTTCCACCATAAAGTATCCTGATTTTCTCACTTATTTCGTTTCCATATTTTGAGGAAAGAAGTTTTCGGATAAAGGCATGAATTTCCTGCGCTTGTTCAGGGCTGGCTGTTTTACCTGTTCCAATCGCCCATATGGGTTCATATGCGATGATCACTTTTAATATCATGTCATGTGAAAGATGAAATAATCCTTCGGCAATTTGCTTTTCGATGATTTTAAAATGCATTTCACCCTCCCTTTCCTTAAGCGATTCACCACAACAATAAACCGGAGTAAGATCGGTCCCTAAAGCGATTTTGATCTTATCAGCCAATAACGCATTTGTTTCTTTTGCATATTGTCTTCTTTCAGAATGCCCCACTAAAACATAATCGCAACCGATGCTTTTAATCATATTCGCTGATATTTCACCAGTATATGCCCCTTTTTCTTCCTGATGTAGGTTTTGCGCTCCCAATTGGATACAGCAATCAGTCAGTTCTTTTGAAAACTCATTTAAATGGGTGAAAGGTGGAAATATAATAATTTCAGTTTTTTCTGAATGGCCACAATCATGAAGTTTCTTTAGATCCTGGATTAAACTAATTCCTTCCTGAAGAGTGGTGTTCATTTTCCAGTTACCAGCAACAATTATTTTACTCATACTCGTTTTTGAATGGATTAATACATAAATAATTTAAAAAGTTAATGTCGGAAATCATTTGTTTTCTCAAAGATATGAGATAATATTTTTTTATCTTTATCAGTCAACTTCAGATTTCTCCTTTGCATGACCAGGTCCATGGTTCTGAATGCTTTATCCTTCAGATAGGTCGTTACGCCACTTGCTCCACCCCATGTAAATGATGGAATAAAAGTTCTTGGAAAACCTGCACCAAAAATATTCGCACTCACACCCACTACTGTTCCTGTATTGAACATGCTGTTTATTCCGCATTTTGAATGATCACCCATAAAAAGTCCGCAAAACTGACTCCCTGAATCAACGAAAGACTTACTTCCATAATTCCAGATTTTCACCTGCTCGTAGTTGTTTTTCAGGTTTGAGTTGTTTGAGCCTGCACCTAAATTGCACCATTCACCTATGACAGAATTCCCAATAAATCCATCATGCGCTTTATTGGAATATCCCCAAAAAACACTGTTGTTTATTTCACCTCCCACCTTGCAATGAGGTCCGATGGTGGTCCCGGGATATACCTTTGTACCCATTTTTAGTGTTGAATGATCACCTAATGCAAATGGTCCCTGGATTAGTGAACCTTCCATGACGATGGCATCATGGCCAATATAAATGGGTCCTTGTGATGCATTTAAAACTGTGCATTCGACCTGCGCCCCCCCCTCAATAAAAACAGGTTGATCTCCAATTATGGTATTTGTCTGGCTAAGATCTGCCGATTTTTTTCCTTGTGTAAGCAAAGAATAATCCGCTTTGATTTGTTCCCCGTTATTCTGAAAAATTTGCCAGGGATAATGAATGAAATCAATGCTTGAAGAATACATAATGGCTTCATAATCACCGAATTCATCCTGGCTAAAGCTAGCTATATCTTTGGTGTATATAGCGATCCATTCATTTTCCGTTTTTAGAAGTTGTCCTCTTTTTAATTTTTGAACTTGCTCAATAAGGGATTTTGTTGGGATGACAGCTGAATTGATCAGTATATTTTCATCTCCAAACTCAGCGTTGTATTTATCAGACAGGTAGTCTTCAGTAATCACGGAGCATTTAATGTCCATGAGTAATTCCCACTTTTCCTTCAATGTGAGTATTCCAATTCGTAGATCTGAAATTGGACGTGTATAAGTAAGAGGGAGTAAATTGATCCAGTTTTCTGGAATATCATTTAAAATATAATTAAGCATAACTATAAAATAAAAAAGCTCCTTTCGATATACAAAAGAAGCCTATTTTAACGATAATCCGAAAATTATTATTTTTTATCTTCAGGTTTTTTATACTTGGTGAAGAATTTTTCAACCCGTCCTGCAGTGTCAACAAATACTTTTTTGCCAGTAAAGAATGGATGAGAGGTATTGCTGATTTCCAGTTTGTAAAAAGGATATTCTTTGCCATCTGTCCAGGTAGTAGTTTCCTTGGTTTCAACACAAGCCCGTGTCAGAAAAGAATTGCCATTCGACATATCCTGAAATACGACAAACCTGTAATTTTTGGGATGGATATCTTTTCTCATTTTAATATATTTTTAGGACTGCAAAGGTAAAACATTGATTTGAAATATACAAAGCAAATGAGCATCAAAATTCGATCTATCGATATAAGGCCATAAGTTATTGATAATCTTTTACTAAGTAGATCTGACTTTTCTGCCTCAAAGATATTATTACTTCTGATAAAATGATAACTTTGATTCAAGGGAAAATTGCCATATTTGCGATTTATAAAATGGTTTTAGAAATATATTAATTATTAAATCAAAGCAAAATGAAAAATGTCGCATTAATAGTATTGAGTTTATTGTTTATGTCGGGTCCTGTTTTTTCTCAGGAGGAAGAAGTTTCAGTTGATATAAAAGCTGCCCCGGAGGGTGTTACAGCCGAATCGGTCATTCAGAATTATGTGAATGCAATAGGGGGTGAAAAGAAAATGCTGAAAATTAAAAGTCTTACACTTTATGCACATACCAGCATTCAGGGAACAGAATTGATATTTACTTTTCATCGCATGGATCCGGGTAAATATTATATGGAAATGGGAACAGTGGATATGACCTATCAAAAACAAATATGTGATGGAACTAAAGCCAAAGTGATCGCTATGGGGAATGAAACTGAAATTACCGGATCCGAATTAGAAGCTTTAAAATATGAAGGATCCATGAATAAAGAACTTCGCTATAGTGAGTTAGGGGTGAGCTATAAGTTATTGGGTGTAGTTGATTTAGATGGTGAAAAAGCCTATTATCTGGAGTTTACCTTACCCGGCGGATCATTACAATATGAATATTTTGATGTGGAAACTTCATTGCGTACAAGAACGTCAAGTACCGTTTCTACACCGGAAGGTGACTTTGAGTCAGTTATTGTATATGGTGATTATAAAAAGGTGAAGGGTGTGTTATTCCCTTTCAGAATGAAGCAAACAATTGCCGGACAGGAAATTGATCTGATCGTTTCATCCATTATTCCAAATAAGGTGAATTCAGGGGTATTTGTAATCAAATAAAAATGTCCGAACATATCAAGCACCTGGACCAGATTCATGAAATTGTTGCAGGGGATAAGTGCTTTTTAAAGGAGATTTTTCATCCTGATAAGGATGATATTGATATCGGCTACAGTCTGGCTTCTGCATATATTCATGCTGGTGGTAAAACATTAAACCATTTTTTAGATCAATCAGAAACCTATTATATTATTTCTGGCAAAGGGAGAATGCATATTGATGATCATTCTTTTGATGTAAAGGCAGGAAGCTCATATTATGTCCCACCCAAAAGTCACCAATGGTTAGAAAATACAGGAGATTCAAAGATAGAGTTTTTAGTGATAGTGGATCCTCCATGGCGAAAGAAAGGAGAGGTAATATTGAGTAAAGATTGAGAATTTAGGGATTTTTGATTATAAGACATGGTTTATAGTTTGTCGGTTACCAACATTTAATTCCTTCACTTTTTAACTCACCACTTAGCCCCCTCTCTAAGAAAATCAGGGAGGGGGAATAGTGACTATTTCAATCTAAGTAATAATAGAAAAACAACTGTAGCACGATCTGTTCCCCTCTTTACGAAGTAGAGAGGGGCTAGGGGTGAGTTTGTCTTGTCCTAAAATAGGTTTACACAAAATGCAAACTTGATAACTTCAACCTTATTCAGGCATGGACAGAACACAACCCTCGATAGGAGCCCTTCAGACAAGCCTATTTTGAATATCGAATATCCAACATCGAATTTCCAATAATGAAGTAATTAAGAAATACTTCGACATTCAGTTTTCGGTATTCAACATTGGATATTGTCTGATGATAAGGAAATGAGTTTAGCAGGTGGAATAAATCATCACCGTCCTCTCAGAGAGATATTGATGGGACAGCATGATCTCGTTCTTTCAAGTCTTCCGCAGGGCGACTTGGAAGTTT
>JADHTG010000092.1 GCA_016776505.1 Bacteroidota bacterium | reverse complement strand
GCATATAATGCCAGCTTTACCTCCGAAGTTTTCGTAGTAGATAATAACTCTGTTGATTCTTCAGCAGCTATGCTTAAAAAGAAATTTCCTGAAGTATTATTAATTCAAAATGCTGAAAATAAAGGATTTTCATTCGCAAATAATCAGGCTCTTCGCCTTTCAAAAGGAGAATACTTTCTTTTATTAAATCCTGACACGGTCATAGAAGAAAGCACTTTTGTTGAAATAATAAAATTCATGGATTCACATCCTGAAGGAGGTGGGTTGGGAGTCAAAATGATTGATGGATCCGGATCTTATCTTCCAGAGTCAAAGAGAGGACTTCCAAACCCTCAAACAGCTTTTTACAAAATTTTTGGCCTTTCAGCATTATTTCCTAAATCCAAAAAATTTGGCAAATATCACCTGGGCTATCTAAGCAAAGATGAGATCAATGAGGTAGACGTTCTTTCAGGGGCCTTTATGCTTCTTAGAAAATCGGTCATTGATGAGATCGGACTGTTGGATGAATCGTTTTTTATGTATGGGGAAGATATTGATTTATCCTATCGTATTATCAAGGCCGGATATAAAAACTACTACTTTCCTAAAACTCGCATAATACATTACAAAGGAGAAAGCACCAAAAAGAGCAGTGTAAACTATGTTTTTACTTTTTACAGGGCCATGATAGTTTTCGCAAAAAAGCATTATACTCATAAAAATGCACGGCTTTTTTCATTCATGATAAATGCTGCGATCTATTTCAGAGCCTATGTTTCTATCATCAGGCGAATATTACAAAAAGCAATTTTACCTATTGCTGATTTCAGCTTAATGTTTGGAGGGCTTTATGTTGTAAAGTTATTCTGGGAAAATAATGTAAAATATGGACACGGGAGACCTTATCCAAAAGAACTGATATTGTATATTTTCCCTATTTACATCCTGATCTGGATGTTGAGTCTCTTGTCAACAAATTCCTACAAAAAACCTTTTTTACCTAATAAAATTGTAAGAGGTATTTTGCTGGGAACACTTATTATTTCAGCTTTTTATGCATTTTTTGAAGAATCTTTCCGTTTTTCCAGGGCCATTATTGTATTGGGGACTGTTTCTTCCTTTATTCTTAGCTACATCAATCGCATCATTGCTACATTTATTGAAAACAAAAGCCTGAATTTAAGCTTTAAGAGAGAGAATAGAATAGTGATTATCGGCTCTGTCAAGGAAAGCTCAAGAGTACATGGCTTATTGCAAAAAAGCAGATTAGTTTATAAACTCGCAGGTTATGTTTATCCGATTTATACTTCAAATAAAGAGTCTGAGTTTTTAGGGCATATAGGCCAGATCAATGAAATTGTTAAAATTCACAAGATTAATGAGTTGATTTTCTGTGGGAAAGATATTCCTTCATCAAAAATTATCAAAACCATGTCTTTATTGGAAAACAAGGATGTCGTTTATAAAATCGCTCCGGATGAAAGCTATTTTATTATCGGGAGTCATAGTAAGAATATTTCCGGGGATCTATATACAATTGACATTCGATTGGAATTATCCACTCAAAAAAGCAAAATAAAAAAACGAATATTCGATATAATCAGCTCTCTGTTACTGATTTTAGGAGGATTTTTCTTTGTCCTCCTTCAACAAAACAAAAAGAATTATTTCAGGAACATGCTGCATGTGCTCATTGGAAAAAAAACGCTGTCAGGTTATAATCATTCAGTAGATACAAATGACCTGCCCCCTTTAAAACCATCCATACTGTCTGCTTTTTTGCTAAATACAAATGCTAAAATGGATGAGGCTCATGAGCAAAATCTGATTTATGCAAGAGACTATTCTCTCAAAAAAGACCTTCTTATTCTCAAAAATGGAATAAAAAAACTCGGAAACTAACAGCATCCGAGTTGCATTTATTTCGCTTTTGATTTTATCCCAAATAGGCCTTCAGGATTTTACTTTTCGTTGATTTTCTGAGCTTCTTAAGGGCTTTTTCTTTTATCTGTCTCACTCTTTCCCTGGTAAGTTTTACTTTGTCACTGATGTCTTCGTAGGAGTGTGGAGGATTGCCTTCAAGGCCAAAATACAATTTAACGATTTCTCTTTCTTTTTCAGACAGGATGGACACTACCCTGGAGATCTCAGTTTGAAGTGATTCATGAATAAGCCCCTTATCCGGTTCCGGTTCATGATCGTTTGGAAGAATGGTCAATAAGCTGGCATCTTCTTCTTCATTGATCGGGGCATCTATGGATAAATGCTTGCCTGAAGAAGAAAGTGTTGAAGCCACTTCCTGTTGAGTGAGTTCAAGCTGATCAGCAATTTCGAAATCGGTTACTTTCCTTTCAAATTTCTGTTCCAATGCAACTGATGTAGCAGATATTTTACTTAAAGAACCTACTTTATTTAATGGCAGTCTTACGAGTCTTGACTGGTCGGCTAATGCCTGTAAAATGGATTGTCGGATCCACCAAACAGCATATGAGATGAATTTAAATCCTCTTGTTTCATCAAAACGCTGGGCTGCTTTGATCAAACCCATATTTCCCTCATTGATTAAGTCACCCAGTGTTAAACCCTGGTTTTGATATTGCTTTGCTACTGAAACAACAAAACGTAAATTAGCGTTTACTAACTTCTCCAGAGCTCTTTGATCCCCCTTCTTTATCCTTATAGCCAATTCCACTTCTTCCGTTGGAGTAATCATCTCCACTTTAGAAATTTCATTGAGATATTTGTCTAAAGACTTATTTTCGCGGTTAGTAAATTGTTTGCTAATTTTTAATTGTCTCATATTATATCCTTATATTACGAATTAAGAAGGTTGAGTAATTTTCGTCCTGATTTACAAGCAAAAATTCTTCCAATTAATGCAGTTTTGGGTGTGGAGGGTAAAATAATTATTCGGATATTGCTAGTTGTTTTATTCATTAGCAAATTGAAAAGGGCTGCAAATATAATAAGAGTTTTTATTTAAACAAATAAGTAATTAATTAAATAATGATTGAACGAATTAAAGAATTGACCAAAGAAGTCGAATCTTTTTCACCTAAAGAATCTTCAGAAATTGAAGCATTCAGAATACAATACCTGGGCAGGAAAGGTTTTATCCAGGAATTATTCAAGGAATTCAAGTTGCTCAATCCCGAATTAAAAAGCTCTGTCGGCAAACCCCTTAATGAGCTTAAACAGCTTATAACGAATAAGATCGAGTATTTTCAGCACCATCTTAAAGAAAGCAGAAGCGATGATAAGTACAACGATATGGACCTTTCACTTGAAGGCCCATCCATAAAACCCGGATCGCGCCATCCTGTGTCTATTGTAAAAAATCAAATTGTTGACATTTTTTCAAGAATCGGCTTTACCCAATCCACAGGACCTGAAATAGTGGATGACTGGCATAATTTTACTGCCCTGAATTTTCCTCTTGATCATCCGGCAAAGGACATGCAGGATACGTTTTTTATTCAAAGAAATCCCGATTTCGTTCTTCGCACTCATACTTCTTCGATACAAGTTCAGGAAATGCAGCGACATAAGCCTCCCATTCGGACTATTTCTTTGGGTCGGGTATACAGAAATGAAACTATTTCTTATAAATCACATGTGCAGTTTCATCAAATTGAAGGACTTTATATTGAAAAGAATGTATCATTTGCCGATTTAAAACAGCTTTTGTATTACTTCGTTCAACAGTTTTTTGGAGAGCATTTTGATGTCAGGTTCAGGCCATCCTACTTCCCTTTTACTGAACCATCAGCTGAAATGGACATTCGGCCTAAAAATGGAGATAAAAGATGGATGGAAATACTGGGATGCGGAATGGTCGATCCGAATGTATTAAAGAACTGCGGTATTGACCATGAAATGTATACGGGATATGCTTTTGGAATGGGAATTGAAAGGATGGCGATGCTTAAATACGATATCCAGGATATACGAATATTGTACGAAAATGATATTCGGTTTTTAGAACAATTCATATCAGAAAGATAAATGAAGGCCGTATTTCTCACTCAATATGGAAAAGCTGATGATGCTTTTGAAATCCGGGAAACAAATATCCCGGAACCAAAGGAAAAAGAAGTTTTAGTTAAAGTGGAAACATTCGGTCTGAATTTCGCAGATGTGATCGCCAGGCGTGGTATGTATGGAGAAGCCCCTAAAAATCCATGTGTTTTGGGTTATGAAGTGGTAGGTCGGATAGAAAAGATCGGCTCTACTGTAAGCAAGCTTAAATCAGGGCAAAAAGTGGTTGCATTAACCCGCTTTGGAGGATATGCGGAATATGCCATCTCAGATGAAATGTCGGCTATTGCCATCCCTGAAGACATGGATAAGGGAGTAGCCACCTGTCTTGCAACACAATATACGACAGCTTATTATTCTGCATTCATTTTAGCCAATCTCCAGGAAAATGATCATGTGCTAATTCACGCAGCTGCCGGGGGAGTTGGAATTGCATTAACCCAACTGGCCAGGCTCAGAGGATGCATTACATATGGTACCACCAGCTCACCTGAAAAAATATCATTTCTTCAAAAGTCAGGTATTGATTTCCCCATAAATTATAAAATGAATGCATTCGAGGAAGAGGTAATTAAGCTTACCAATGGAAGAAAACTGGATGTTATTTTTGATCCGATTGGTGGTAAAAATTTTAAAAGGAGTAAAACCATTCTGGGCAATACTGGAAGAATAATAAGCTATGGTGCTTCTGATCAGCTTAATGGCAAGAAGGGCTTAATAAACAATATGAGATTACTATTTGGGTTTGGATTTCTTCATCCTGTTTTCCTCATCATGTCGTCAAAATCAGTCATGGGTGTCAATCTTCTCAGAATCTCGGAAAGTCGTCCTGATATCCTTCATAAATGCATGCTGGAAGTAGTAAAACTTGCCAGCGAAGGGAAAATCAGTCCCTATGTGGGTTCTCGTTTTCCAGTGCATGAAATTGCAAAAGCACACGATTTACTTGAAAGCAGAAAATCTATTGGGAAGGTGGTTCTAAACTGGACGTAATGAGTGATAAGGACTTTCCTAAAAGTTTTATTAAAAGGATGAAGTTCAAACTGGGTGATGAGTTTGAATCATTTATGCAATCTCTTGAACAGGATGCTGTTGTATCTCTTCGTTACAATCCACTTAAGCCAAGCAAGCAGTTTGTAAATAAAGAAAAAATCCCCTGGTGTGAAGAGGGGTATTTTCTTTCCAGTAGACCAGAATTTATTTTTGATCCACTCATTCATGCTGGGGCCTATTATGTGCAGGAAGCTTCGTCCATGATTATTGCAAAAGCCATTGATTTTTCGAAAGATCTAAAAATCCTAGACCTCTGTGCTTCACCCGGAGGAAAGAGTACTTTAATGCTCTCAAAAATGAATACTAAAAGTATTCTTTTCAGTAATGAACTGGTTGGCAAAAGAGCTGAGGTGTTAAAGGAAAACCTGGTGAAATGGGGAAATAGCAATTTGGTTGCAACTTCAAACAGGCCAGATGCCTTTGCCCCTTTCAACGCTTTCTTTGATGTGGTATTGGTGGATGCACCATGCTCCGGAGAGGGTATGTTCAGGAAAAATAACCGGGCACTTGGAGAATGGACCCCAAACAAATCCTTTGTATGCTCTATTGGTCAAAAAGATATCCTGGATGAGGCCATTAAGCTTGTAAAACCAAACGGACTTTTGATTTATTCCACCTGTACCTATTCTGAAGAGGAAAACGACCAGATTGTCAATTGGTTTTTTCAAAAATATAAGAGCCGGATAAGTCCTGAAAAAATTCAAATTAAGGATAATTGGGGTGTAATGAAAGATGAAATCACACTATTGGATGATCAAAGCCAGGAGGTGTATCGATGTTACCCACATAAAATACGTGGTGAGGGAATGTTTATTTCAGCATTCAGAATTAATCATAGGATGCAGTCAGAATTGCCAAAACAGAAAAAAAACAGTCGTGTTTTCAAAACGCTTTCAAATGCTGAGTTTCTAAAAGTGAATGAATTTATTGATCCAAATGATAATTTTCAAATTGTTAAATATGCGGATAAAACCTATGCCATACCATCTGCTTATTCTAGCGAACTGGGGCTGGCTGTAACCAGGCTCAATCTGATTTTACTGGGAACTTATTTGGGTAGTTTTAACAAAAAATCTGCTGAATTTATTCCAAGTCATGACTTAGCTATGAGTATTCTAATTCGAAAGGACCTCCCCTCAATAGAACTGTCATTAAAACAGGCTTTATGCTACCTTAAAAAATCAGAAATTAATGCAGACAAGAAAAACTTACCCTTTGGTTGGATTTTAGCTCGTTACAATGGTCATGTTCTTGGTTTTCTTAAAAACACAAAAAACAGACTTAATAATGCATATCCAAAACAATGGGCAATCAGAAGAAATCTTCCTGTCCTGGACTGAAACACAAGCTGTTTTTTCATACTTTTGTGAATTAAAATAATTCCAGTGTTTAAGATACTGCTAACCATACTAGCATTTTGGGTCATCTATCAATTTGTAAAAGCCATATTGGTTCTTTTTCAAATAAAAAACACGCAGAATATCAATGAAAGAAAAGCATCAAAAAGGGCTGGCGAAACAACGATTAAATATATACCGAAAAACAAGATTCAAACTAAAGGCAAAAAAAGCAATAAGGAGTACACGGATTACGAGGAGATTGAATAGAATTATTTGTGTATCACCCACTTTTTGATTACAATTCCATTCTTCGTTTGAGCCCGAAGGCTGTAAATGCCATTATTCATCCCATTTAAATCAATTTCAATCAGGTCAGTATTTTCACAGGAGATTGTTTTTACTGTTTGTCCCAGGGCGTTCAGTATATCTATTCGGAATAATTTCAACCCAGAGATACTTATTTTTGTTTTGGCCGGATTGGGATAAACCAATAAGTTGGATTCATCATTTAAATGACTGGGGACAGATAAGGTAATATCTCCTCCTTGTTGAAGGGTATAAAATTGATTTGTATTTAAACCTGAAAAAGTTTCAAAAACTGGTGGATTAGCTGGCCATCTGACAACTACAGAATCAACAAAAGAGGTATATGCAAGGCCAAAATGCAATCGATATGGTTTTTGCATTTTTTGCCCCCTCCCTGCACATATTTCCTGCATATAGGATTTTCCACCTGCATACAAGGTTGCTCTTGCACCAATCGCATATTTATTTTCATTTGTACTGACTAAATCAAGCTCAATCCATCGGTGATTGTTGTATTTGTCATTTTTAAAAAGTCTGAACTGTCCCTCAATGGCACATGCCAGGTCCAGTCTTCCGTCATTGTCATAATCCAGCCAGACCAGGTCGGTTCCTGTATTGATCCCGGAAAGTCCATATTCGAAGCTCTTGAGTTTGAACTTATGATCTTCCTGCTGTTCATAGAAATCAATATAGCGACAACCGTAAAACACGGTCATTAATACATCAGCAAGTCCATCGTTATTTACATCTCCCCAGGCTCCACCTGCATGAGTTTCTTCCAACTCGAAACCTAAATCAGACCTCAGGCCCGCATAATTATTGTACTGACCAATTAAATCTTTGAAATTGTAATCAGGTGCTCCTTCATTTCGATAAATGGCTGTTCCCCTGTGATCATAATCTCCTATAAACCTGGGATGGGCAAATTGAGGAAGCAGTAAATCGAGGTCTCCGTCATTATCAAAATCATACCAGTCAACCCCTGTTCCATGATTTGAACCTGTATTATTGACATCAATTCCTTTGGCCAAACAGATATCGCTGAAAGTACCATCTCCATTATTTCTGTAAAATTCATCAGGCTGTAGAAAATAATTTGTAATGAAAAGATCCAGATCCCCATCATTGTCAAAATCGATCCATTGAGATCCACGGCTATTCCGATTCCTTTCCACTATAAAATTTGCAGGATCCCAGGCCCTGCCAGGCCAATTCCAGTGGCCATCATAGTCAGGGTAAATTGTAGTTGTATTATCAGTAAAATCATTGCTCCCGTTATTTAAAAAGAAATAGTTCAATTCAGGCTGAGGATAGGTTTTCCAGAGTTGTGAAACAAA
The DNA here is from genome assembly GCA_016776505.1 of Bacteroidota bacterium. Classification (GTDB taxonomy): domain Bacteria; phylum Bacteroidota; class Bacteroidia; order CAILMK01; family JAAYUY01; genus JABINZ01. The sequence goes on along the minus strand of JADHTG010000092.1, from coordinate 2,410 downwards.
CAAATCAGGGTAAAGATCCTGGTTTATATCAGCAAAACTGAATGAAAGAAAGGATTTAAATTCAGGCAGGCTGAGAATTTTTTTATTAAATACTCCTGAATTGTTTACAAGCAATACGGAAGTATCAGATCCAAAGAGGAAGATATCCAAATCCCCGTCATTGTCACTGTCAACAAAAGCATTTGCTACTACCGTTGCATGAGGATTATTAATTTTCAGCTTTTCTGTAACATCTTCAAACTTTCCATTCATTTGATTTTGATAGAGTTTTCCCCTGATCAGCAAATCCACATATCCATCTTCATTGAAATCTGCAGCAGCAATTGTTGAATTGGAAAGAGAAATACTAATTCCAGCCTCTTCGGTGACATCTTTAAAAACATTCGCTGACTCTTTTTCAGGGTATTCAACTAGTACATCGATAGCAAATGCTCTGTTAAAATTTGAAAGCAATACGAAAGTTCCCGAATTATTAATTCCATACTGGAAGTAATAATCACCACCAGAACTCGACTTGCATGTAAAAGAATGGTTGCTTCTATCCGTAATAACACCTGCACCATCAAAATCCTTAAACGCAAGAAAAAACTGAGAATTGTCAAGCCTGACAAACGGGCTGTCTAATTCGACATATATTTGTTCTTTCCCGTCTATAAGCTTTGTGAGTGTAATTGGTTGAACAAGATCATTCATCAGGCTGATTAAGGCAGTGCCTCCCTCATGACCTAAAAAATGCATATGAACGCTGCTTCCGGCCTGACCTATTAGATTTACAAGAAAACCTTTAATGATAGCTGGCTTGTCCAGGTCAAACCTGGCAATTTGTGTTGGATAGGTGTTTGAATTATAATAATTCGCCAATACATTTCCGGGATCATGCATACGAAGCGTATCGTTCCCGGATAGGACTTCCAATGAGATTCCAGCAGTGATTATTAAAATCAGAATCAACCTGGTTTTCATCTCGATAAGTTAATTTTACAGGATCTTACACTATAAGAAACCAACTGCCTAATTTCTATCTAATCGCTTATTATTCCAAAGCGTTTAATTATTCTGCTAATTTCTCAAGAACCTTGGCCTTGATCTCTTCCAACAATTCGGGATTATCCTTCAGCAAGCTGACGACACTATCTCTTCCCTGACCCAATTTTGTATCCCCGTAACTATACCATGACCCGCTTTTTTTCACAATATCCAATTCAGCAGCCAGGTCGATTATCTCTCCTTCGCGAGAAATTCCTTCACCATAAATGATGTCAAATTCAGCCATTTTGAAAGGAGGCGCCACTTTATTTTTTGCCACTTTAACCCGGGTTCTGTTCCCCAGGATAGCATCTCCGGTTTTCAGTGTGGCAATTCTCCTGATATCAAGACGTACAGATGAATAAAATTTTAGCGCATTTCCTCCTGTTGTAGTCTCTGGATTTCCATAAACAATCCCAATTTTATCTCTCAGTTGATTGATAAAAACACATATGCATTTAGTCTTGCTGATAGATGCTGTCAATTTTCTCAAGGCCTGAGACATTAAACGGGCCTGCAAACCCATCCTGGAATCACCCATGTCTCCTTCGACTTCTGCTTTTGGGACGAGAGCCGCCACCGAGTCAATTACTATTATATCAATTGCTCCTGAACGAATCAAATGATCCGTAATATCTAAAGCCTGTTCTCCATTATCGGGTTGAGAAATGAATAAATTATCAATATCAATTCCCAAATTTTCAGCATAGATTTTGTCAAAGGCATGCTCAGCATCAATAAATGCAGCCAAACCACCCTTCTTTTGAGTCTGTGAAATAACATGCATGGCGAGTGTTGTTTTTCCGGATGACTCGGGGCCATAAATTTCAACCACCCTTCCCCTGGGTAGTCCACCCACACCAAGAGCTATATCAAGCCCTATAGAGCCTGTGGAGATGGCCTCTACTTTAGTAATCGCTTCATCACTTAGTTTCATTACAATGCCTTTACCATATTGTTTTTCTAAGGATGAAATGGTAAGGTTTAATGCTTTTTCTTTTCCTGAATTGTCAGTTGCCATATTTGTATTTTTTCCTAAATCGAATTGATAAAGAATAGTTTTTGACCGATAAGCTAAACCGCTAATTTACAATTTTTTTATGGTACATAATGAAATTGAATATATTTAAAATTTGATTCCATTTTGCGTGAATTATCTCCTTCTGATTTGATCAGCCACTAAGTATGATTATTCAGCATATTTAGTGAAAAAATACAGGCGGTTGAAGATTTCAATTAGCCAGATTTATAACCTGAGTTCGGGATAAGATTTAACTCACAGAAAACTAATGGTGTATTAGATTTGGGCTTATAATCATGAAGTAATAGCATGCTATTTCATTGATTTTAAGTTCAAAGATGATGTACCATTAGCTTTCCCATT
>JADHTG010000091.1 GCA_016776505.1 Bacteroidota bacterium | reverse complement strand
GAATTGCATGCGTATATTTAAGTGCCTAGAGTGCCTAAAGTGCACTAGAGTGCCTAAAGTGTCTAGAGTGACTAGAGTTGCTAAAGTTTTAAGTTTTTGCCAATGGATGTAAAAATGGCCAAAAGTTCTTTTGACTCTTTATAAATTGGCTGTATTACTTTTCCTTCAACCCATTTTAAATCTATAATCAATTCCAACCAATAAGCTGTTTCACTTGCTTCGCTTTCACAAATCTTTATTTTATTTGAAAAATCTGCTTTACTCCTTGCCCGATTCGCTTCCCTGTAATTTGCTCCAACACTAGTGCCTGCTTTTGTCATCTGATATCTTATAAGTTTACCTTCAGGGATTTTAGGCAATGACATAGATAACTTAATTATGGAAAGCGCGAATTTCTTCGTTCTTATCTCTAATTGTTTACCAAATTCCTAATTATCCACAATTATATAACTTCAGGCACTTTAAACTCTAGGCACTCCAGGCACTTTTAATTTAGTACTCATTATTCCTGCTTTGACAGATTATGAGTACGGTTTAAAATGAAACTATTTTCATTCCAAAAGGATGCTTACGCCTGGTCAATTCCAGGATCTTTTGGAATATTTTATCATCTCTTACAAAATCCACATCATGTAGTTCCAGGATCAATATTCTCTTTTCTGTGAGGCTCTTAAAATAGCTTAAATAGGCATTTTGAAGTCCATCCAAATATTCATATTGAATTTTCTTCTCGAATTTCCTTCCTCTGATTTTTATATTTTCCAACAATTCTTCAACTGGCCGATGCAAATAAATTAATAGATCAGGAAAGGGCATTTGCTCTCTGAAAGCTTCAAATAAGGGATAAAAAACAGAAAACTGATCGTATGTTAAATTATTTTTTGCAAAAATGAGTGACTTATCAAAAAAATAATCTGAAATAAATACGCTGCTGAAAATATCTGCATTGGAAAGCACAGTTTTCAGTTGCTGAAAACGCTCAAATAAAAAGCTAATTTCAAGTGGGAATGCATAACGTTCAGGTTTCTGATAGAATTTCTTCAGGAAGGTATTCGCCGCAAATTCCTCTAAAATTAAATTGCAGTTTTCGGATGCTGAGATCCGGGATGCCAATTCAGTTTTACCTGCGCCAATCGTACCACTAATAGCTATGTAATTGTACATTTCTTTTATGCTAAATCCCTCAGACTATGAATTCACTATTTCCAACCTTAAACAAAATTTGCCACTCACAAAGTGATGCCTTTGGCACAAGACACTAAGACACTATGTTTCACAAAGAAATGATCTTAGAAACATAAAAACACCTTTTCCTTAGTGCCTTAGTGCCTCAGTGGTTAAGCTAATCAAAGATGACCTATTTTTGCAGATTTCATCTTCCTCACTCCCAATTCATCCTTGCAAAGCTCCAGCAATTTACGAACACTTTTATTTAAAACCGGATGAATTAATTCAGGGCCAATTTCATTTAATGGCACCAAAACAAACTTTCTATCCTGCAGCAAGGGATGAGGAATTTTCAGATGATCAGTCATTATGATTGCATCATTATAAAAAAGAATATCAATGTCAATTTTCCGCATCCCCCATTTCTTGTATCTCACTCTTCCCAGTTCTGTTTCAATGCGTTCAATAAACTCCATGATTTCAAGGGGTTTTAATTCTGTACTGACTTCAAAAACCCGGTTCAGGAAATCAGCTTGGTTTTTAAATCCCCAGGCAGCCGTTTCGTAAACGGATGACGTTTTCGTAATATCTCCAATGAATTCACTAATTCCTTTCCTCGCTTTTTCAAGGTGATCAAAGCGGTCACCCTGGTTGCTTCCTATGGATAAAAATGCTTTATTCATTCCCTTTTTAAAATATGTTAACGGTTTTTATGTTGGCAAACTCCTTCAATCCCAATTCTGCCAGCTCCCGTCCATAACCCGATTTTTTAGTCCCGCCAAATGGCAAGCCAGGCTCTGATCTGACTCCTCCATTAATAGCCACAGTTCCGGTTTGTATTCTCCCGGCCAATTTTTTGGCTTTATCCAGGTCCTTTGTCCAGATAGCTGCACCCAAACCAAATTCAGTGTCATTTGCAAGTTTAATAGCTTCATCTTCAGAACTCACTTTAAAAAGGACAGCTACAGGACCAAAAATTTCTTCTCCATAGGCGGGCATTCCTTTGCTGACATTTGCCAAAACGGTCGGTTCATAAAAGACTGGTCCAAAGCTGCTTCGTTTACCTCCTGTAACGATCACAGCGCCTTTCTCCACTGATTTAATCACTTGTTGATGCAATTCATCAAGTAGATAATCGCGTGCTATAGGGCCTATGTAAGTGTCTTCCTTGAAAGGATCTCCTACCACCAATTTTTCCGCAGCTTTTTTATATTTCTGCACATATTCATCATACACTTTTGACATGATGATAAAGCGCTTGGCTGCAATGCAACTCTGACCTGCATTCTGCATGCGGGCAACTATCCCAATTTCCACCGCTTGATCTATATCTGCATCTTCCAACACAATAAAAGGATCACTTCCGCCTAACTCCAGGACGCTTTTCTTGATATTTTTTCCAGCCAATTCTGCCACTCCTGATCCGGCCAGTTCACTTCCTGTCAGGGTAACGCCCCACACATAGTCACTTTCAATCACCATTTTTGACTGATGGTAATCAATGAACAGGTTTTGAAATACAAATTCAGGAATTCCGGCTTTCAAGAGCAATTTTTCCATATTATCTGCACACTGTGGAACATTAGAGGCATGCTTCAACAAGGCCCCATTTCCCAGTACCAGGTTTGGAATCAAAAAACGAAATACCTGCCAGTAAGGGAAATTCCATGGCATGACTGCGTAAATCAATCCCAGGGGTTCAAAGGAGAGATAACTTTGTTTTGCATTACTTTGATGAAATTCAGCTTTTAACAGATCAGCTGAAACTTCCATATAATATTCACAAAGCAGAATGCATTTCTCTATTTCGGCTCTCGCTTGTGAAATGGGTTTTCCCATTTCTGAAGTGATGATCTTTGCATGATAATCAGTCTCCTTCCTGAGCAGATCTGCAACTGATTGAATTAAGCTAAGCCTGCTTTTCAGCGGACGATCTTTCCATTCCAGGAACGCTTCGTTTCCCTTCATCAACTTATGATTTAACTCCTTATCACTTATCTGTTCATAGGTTTTCAACCATTTTGAATTGGCCGGATTAATTGATTTATAAAGCTTCATTTCCTTTTTTTCTTCTAATTGTTTATTTCTGTAGATGTACCTAAGCTATAATGTATGATTCTTTTAATTTCATGAAATAAATCGGAAGGCTTTAATACACGCCAGTTTATGATATTTAACTTTTCTCCAAAATTTAAATAATAATGCATATTATGCAATTGAAATTCCTGTTCGACATGCTCCTGTAAATTCAGGACGGCTGCCCAGCCATCTTCTACATCTTCATATATTTCCGCATAATAATCATCAATATCAAAATGAAAATTAAGGACATTTTCCGCAATCAGTATAAACTTATTTATTTGCAAGTGAATTAAATGATCCAGGACATCCCGTTTAAGGAACATGATATCATTGTTAATACAATCATTCCATTCCCCTATCATTTCGATGATAGCATATCCATCCGAATAATCAACAAACAGGATTTTGATAAAAAGGGTATCTGATCCGATATAATCCCATTGTGGATGGATCACATAATTGTAGATCGAATGCGTAAATTTAAATTCATCATATTCCCGCTCAAAGAAAGGGGATTGCTCATCTTTTTCAGCCTCGTAATAATCGCGCCAAAGGTAGTAAGGTTCAATATGATGCATGCTTGAGTTTTAACCGGGACAAATTTAGATTTATTCGATCAAATAGCTAAGGAGTTTGCTGATAATCTTTCCTGTAAAAACAGGAATCTCTAATGAAAATCATTTGATATTAATACTTCAACTTTCATAAGAAATTTGTTACCCTCATCTTCGTGAGTCTTCATTTTCTTCGGTAAACTTCGTGTAAAAAATTTATATTACACGAAGATGCGCGAAGAATTCACGAAGGCACTCAGAGATTATTACCGGATTTGCTTGGATTCATAAATCGAACAATCGATAAACAATCAATATCCCAGACTATGGTTCTTAAACATTACTCCTGTTCGCTGGCCATCAAAAAAAATCCCGCTGGTGAAAACACCAACAGGATTTTGTATAAGGAAAATTCTTACTTATTTACTCAGGATAATCCTCTCAATGAGGGTTTTACTGTCTGTTTGTGCTTTCAATATGTAAACACCTGAAGCCTGCTTGCTTAAATCCAGCATAAATTGTCCTGATTTAAGTTTAACTTCATTTACAGAAAGTATTTCCTCACCCAGCAAATTAGTTACACTGATGCTCACATCCTCTGCAACTGACAGGTTCAGAACCAAATTGAACTGAGCACTTGATGGATTGGGATAAACCTCCATGCTGGATTCTGCATTTTCATCAATGCTTACATTGTTGTAAATGACTTTTACAACCCTGACCACCGTCACACAATTGTTATTGGATGGATCAGTTGCTGTATAAGTCACCTGGTAAACACCCGGTTCATGCACATTAACAGTAGATGTCATATCCACCATGATCTCTGATACATCAAAATAGTTATCCGTAACAGTATATCCCTCATCCACATAATCATCCCACTTTTCAACGGTAATGAACATGTCGCCTTTCAATGTAAGGACAGGACATTCCACATCCACCACTCTCACTATTCGGGCTATCATATCACTTACATTGCCTGCAGCATCTGTGACCTCATAGAAAATAGAGAACAATCCAATGGAATCAGGGAACATCACTTCGCTTCCGCTTCCAAAATACTTGTAGAAAGTTCCTACTGTTCTGATCGTAAAGCCACTCAGGGAATTATCTGTAATTTTAACTCCCGGATCTACCCATTCTGTATTCACATGGATAACCACTTCATCCGGTCCGTTCACTTTCACCGTGGGTGCTGTGCTATCCCATACAATCACTGTGCGGCTAACTACATTCGGCCCGTTGCCTGATGCATCAGTTACTGAATAGTTCACTGTATATGTACCGATTTTTGTCGTATCAACCAAACCGGATACCACATAACTGATTTTGTTCATTGGCCAGTAATTGTCTGAATAACTAACGCCCGGATCATTGAAGGGTGTCATAATCTCCACATACATCAGGGCATCTCCCAATAAGTTAATATTGGGTGCAGCTACGTCTTTTACTACAACCCCCCTGGATTTGGTATCTGACAAGCCCATGGCATCCTCCACATAATAGGACACTGAATATTCTCCCAAAACATAGGGATCCACATTATGGGTGACCACCACCTGGCTGGTAATATCTCCATCCACCAGATCGTAAGCAGTAAAACTTGTATCCACATAAGGAACATTCACGTTCACACTCAACGGATCTCCTCCCAATAATGTAATAACAGGTGGTGTATTATCAGGTGTAACTATAACAAGCCGCTTAGCGGTTTCTGCACAATTGCCCAAGGAGTCACATACATCATAATACATGAAATAGCCTCCGACAACTGCAGTGTTGACCATGCCGCTTGTCACAATGTCACCCGTTATATTCCCCTGTAGATTATCCCAGGCTGTTGCTCCCGGATCGCTATAAGTATATCCCTGTTCCACATACTCCGTGGCATTGCCTAACATGGTAATAACAGGTGGGGTGTTGTCAGGAGATATAAATATCCTGTAATCTTCAAACTCTCCAAACTGGAAAGGTCCGCAGGGACTATTGCTATATCCTGAATAATTAGCACCGACACGCATGACAGTTGCGCCTAGTTTAGCGGTTTTAGGAATGTACAGGTTTCCTGTCCATGACTTGGTATGTGCTGAATCTTCGAAAGCCACAACTTCTGAGCCTTCAAACATTCCATTGTTGTCCAAATCAATCCAAACGATCCTTTCCATCGCGTTGAATACTGAATTCCTCTCCACTGTGATGTCATATGACTGGTCAACCACCAGGTTGGTATATGAGGTATTCGAATAATTCGTATAACCTGATACACCAATATCACTGTAATTATCAATGTCCTCTATCATCACATGAGAAATCCCTACATCCTGGTGCAGATTCAGCACGATGGGTGAACAATACTCCTTGGGTACAATGTATTTTTCCTTCACCAGGGTAGTGGTAAATGGGGTATTGCTATTCCCCATATGCAAGGTCACTGTAAATGAATCCAGCGTTTTGAATACAACCTGTGGATTGGCACTGTACTTATTAGTCCCATTCTCAAAGTAAAAATCAATGGGTGTAATAACCCATTCATAAGTATTCACACAGGATAAATGCTCTGGCTCAAGTTCAAAAGTGACGATATCCTGGTTCACAACAGGTGCCTCAATATTTGCAAAGAACTCACCCTGGGGTTTGCTTTGTGGGTTGATTAAGAATATGGTTTTCCTGAAGGTATCAATACCACCGCAATTTTCTGCCGTTAAGGTAGTGAGATACTGGGCGATGATTCCAGGGAATGTAGCTATATATTCTCCATGAACATCACGGCTGTCCAATGCTCCATCTCCATCATAATCCCAGGTAAAGCGGGAATACATCGGATCGGCAAAAGAAATATTCTCATACAGGAAGGGATTGACTACACAACCCGTATCAGCACAATCAAATTCAGCTATGGGTGAAAGGTAATTCCCAACTCCTTTTCCTTCCCATGCCAATTTAAAGCCTTTGGCCGACTGGGCTCCTTTTTCAAATTCAACAAACACCATTCCACTTCCTGTAGCCAATAATACCGTATCAAAGCCTGCATCATCAATATAACCGGTAATGCCATCAGGATAAGTTTCCGTATCCCATATAGGCGTACCCCTGTTGGTGGCTCCGTCATAAAGCCTCAGGTAGGATTCAAATCCCAGGCTGAATTCCTGGAAGGTGATCTCAATATCATCTGAACAGGATTTGATCAAATAGGTGCAAAATCCATTCGTTGCATAATTCCCTGTGCTGCCTCCATCGTCATACAGGTTACCCAAAGGCTCTGAAGTCTCACTCACAGTACCACACATATTGTCCACAAACTTGACCTTGATATAATCTACTTTCGTCTCGGTGGGACTTGTGCCTATGCCATTGGCTGTGGTCAAAGCAACTGTATAATTACCAGGATAATTAAAGGATAATTCCACATTTTGTGAATTCAGCGTGGTGGAATTCTGTAAATCATAGGATGCTTCCATCTGGCTGGTAACCGGATCCATGACCTGGGCTGGTGTAATTAACCAGGTCCATGATACAGGACATTTATCAGAGATATCGATTAACTCAATAACTTCATCTATTTCTAAAATATTCTTTTCTGCCATAAACTCGCTGACAGGTGCTGATGTGGGTGCATCTACATACACATACTTGATAAAAGTATCATTGCTTGAACAGGTCAGCATTCTCAATTCAACAGTATCAATTCCTGTGCTTGTAAACGAATGCGTGAAATTGAAATCATTCGTCATAAATGTAGTACCCAAATACCACTCATTGTAATGGGGTTCACTCTCAATTCCTGTATTGTAAAAGGTAATAGGTGTGATCAAACAAACAGTATCCGCAGCAATAAAATCAATATTCTGTGGCTGGTGATATGGCTCGTCTGCGCCTATCCAGCTTTGCAGGATACACCTTGGATCTCCGTCTACATCCGTATCAGGATAGCTCACCAAAGTACCGATTTTACCCTCTGCTCCTGGCAGGAGGTGAAGATCAGTCTGTGATTTTATTTCGGGATCTGCCTGGTCAAGTGAATTCTGGTCGTGTGTACCATAGGTGGAATGGTTCTGGAATGTGGTAAAATTATAATGATAAGTACTGTAATAATAAAACCTGTAGCCTGTACTTCCAGAATAATTGAATAAATTATAATCAACAACACAATTGCTGGGCCGGTAAAGTGAGAATACCAAAGTATTGCCAGAAGATATTAATATATTATTAAGAACATTAGTATTTGCCGGGTACATTATATTCATCGCTGAATAACTATAGCTGGTACCATAAGTACCATCTACCCATATTGAATTATTTGTTAAACTAGTGAAATAATTATAATAGGCATAAATTCCACACTGATACGAAGCATTAGCAAAATCAGATATCATATTATTAACTACATAACCCTGATAGCTTGCAGACTGAAAGTAATAGTTTTGGCGATAGTTATATATCCCATATTGCCCGGCTTTGATAACATTTCCATTAATTTTATCAGCACGACCATAATAGTTGTAAATACCATAACCACTGGTAGTATATGAACCTGTTCTCCTGTTCGTAATCCTGTTGTATGCAATGTTCTTCTCACCGGTATAATATGAATATATACCATAATAATAGAAATCATAAATATCATTATTGATGAATTCATTACCCGTAATGACTGATGATGAGCTTGCACCTTGCATACGAACTCCATAATAACCACCTTTTATTTCGCCATTGGAAATTATGTTGTAGTTACCATTGTTTCCATAGGTAGAATAACTTGTTGTTGAACCGGAAAATACAACTGCAAGCATATTTCCACTTGTTCCTGAGGTTGCAATCAAATTACATTCATCAAACATATTGTAATCAGCTTGGTTAGTAAACCATACTGCATTCGCATAGGAAGTTCCATAATTGCTGATTTCGATATTTTTAAAATGTATGTAATCAGCACCATCTAATAAAACAGTAGCAAAATCTGCATTACTTGAAGCATTGTAAGTCAGAACCGGCATAGTTGCTCCTACACCAACAAATGAAACTGTGTTTGTTGCACTTGCACCCAGTAACTCAGGAATAACAACTCTCTCATTATAGGTACCCGACATGACTTCAAACACAACGGGACCACTTACTCCACAGGATTTTATCGAATTCAAGGCATCATTGAATGTCTGAAAATCTCCGTTTCCACCAGCATCAATGGTATAAGTACCTGATGCTGTATTGCAACAATTAACTACTATGGTAGAGGTATCATTCACCGCATTTGAATCAAGCACTGTATTTGGACTGTAAGTCCAGGATTTAATCGTATGCTGACCCAATGAGAAACTATGGCTACCTACCGTAACCTGTGAACTGGCCGTAGAAGCAAGACTTCCTGTCCAGCTTAATGGGGATTGCGTTTGTCCATCAATAGACCATCCAATATTACAGGAGGTCAATGTAGTCAAACCAAAGTTTTTCAATGTCACCGATACATTTTGAGAACCGGGAGCGAATGGTGTTGCTGGTGCATCAATTGATTTAACTCCTGCATCATTCACAAAAGTGTAGGTAGTATAGTACATCTCAACCAAACTCAGGGATCCATTTAACTCCTGCCAAATATTCTGAGGATAGGTTGGAGCGGCTAAAACATATTGCATACCCATTCGAACCAGGGTCACAGATTTACCGTCAATATTACTCGTATAATTTCCAGCAACAGAATAAGCATTTACATTGCTCCTTGAGGCCAAAAATCCAATATGGTGTCCTTGAGTGATCGGAATATTGACATTTATAATATTTGAGCCTGCTACGCCCTGGATATTTGCCAATACGGAAAAATTATTCGTGGTTGCCGAATACGAAGGTGGTCCGGATGTGGTTCCAAAATCAATTACAGCAATATACTGGGCTGCCGTACTGGCATTGGTCGGTATCCTCAAACCTGTAATGGTAAAATCACAGGGTGCAGTAAACCAATAACCCCTCGTATTTCCAGTATATACACGTGAATAATTAGGCAATGGCATCATAGTCTGGGCTAATATATCCTGATAAAATAAGCCTGACAAAACCACTAAGAATAAAGCGAGTGTAAATTTTCTAATCATCATATTATTATTTATTGTTAACTAATTAATACTTCAAAACATAGTTTTTATAAGCTATGCATCATACAAATCTAATGTTTCTTTTAGCAAATATAGGAATTTATTTGCTTTTTGTGGATAGTATTATTTAACTTTTAATATGTTTAGTTTTTAGATTGGTTTAAAAATTTATTTATTATTTTAATTTTTATTAGTAACACTTGGAATCAGGATGAAGCGCGTGAATATAATTATAGAAAAAAAATTTTAGATGCTTGCGTTCAAATATCCAGATGAAGCGGTATAAAAGACTTAAAATAAGTAGGAAGAGATAATAATAATAAATTTCCATTATTCAAGAAATGTTTGTTGGAGTCCGTTTTACGATTATACAAACTTTACTATTAATTTGAATTTTTATAATAATAATAAATACAATATTTCAGAATTTTTCTACACAAATTCCTTGATCATATATTCAAATAAATCCACTAATTAATTATCAGTTCAATTATGAAAATCAGGTGAAATCTCCATGTAAACAGCATAAGAGATCCTGGAATAGGAGACGCTGATGGGACAAGAGATGCATCAGAGTTTCGGAATTTCGTCCACTCAGAGTCTCTCGAAGAGGACTCTGGGATTGCACATGATATAATGCATCAGAGTCCCGGAAACAGGAGACGCTGATGGGACACGAGATGCATCAGAGTCCCGGAATTTTTCGTCCACTCAGAGTCTCTCGAAGAGGACTCTGGGATTGCACAATGAAAATAATTGTATTCGCTAAAATGATATAATGCACCAGAATCCCTGAATTGGAG
>JADHTG010000090.1 GCA_016776505.1 Bacteroidota bacterium | reverse complement strand
TCAAAGTTTTCATCCAGGTAATCCTTTGCCAATCTGAATTTGTTGGTGGTTACTTTCTTTTTCTCCTTGGAATCCGCAGTATTCTTTATTGCCGATTTATTTCCATGATCTGCTACATTTTTATAGGCACTGAATACACTTGCTTTTATTTCATCCACTGCCAGATCATAGTTTTGTTGGATAAATCCTAAAGCAATAGGCTCAGGTATTCCTGACCTGTTGCAATTACAGGCCAGGGTATAAATAAAGCTATTCCGGTTTCCTTCATAATAAGTTGTTTTATTATTGGTAAAATCAACTTCATGTTGAAAGGTCTTGCTATGATCAGCCTTTTCCAGACTTACAGGGAATGCAGTTGAGTCCGGATTCAGATAAAGATCAGGATCAAATGAAAAAAAGCAAAGCCTGGTTACATCCTTTCCTGAAGGATCTATAGCAACACCCAATAATCCTTCATAATATAATTTGACAATATTAAAAGCTTGTTTGTGTTTTTCCAGCTTTGATCTGACTTTTACAATTATTTTTAATCCCAATCCACTAGGTGATGTAAAGCAGCAATGTGTATAGGAATTTCCATTTGCTTTTTCCCTGATTATTGACACCTGATCAGTTTCAAGCTTGTCAATATCCAGGATAATAAGCTTGGAGTATTCTTTCAAAAATTCTGGTTTGCGCCCACCTTCAAACTTCCCTGAAGGTGTAAATGCTGGTAAATTCTTTTTCTCTTTGCTATAGGCTTCATTTCCTTTTTCATTTATGGTTTGTTGTAATGATTCGATTTGTTTTTTAAAAATCCCATCCTTGATGATTCCTGAGATTTCTTCAAGGGTCTTTTGGCTGACAACTTCATTGAAGTTTCTAAATATTGATAGTTCCATAATACACCTCCTTAAAAGCCTTTTACCTTGTGGTGGTTTATCATTAAAAACTTAACGACATCAGTTGATTTGTAATAAATCTTTTTGCCAATCATCGAATAGGGAATCAAATTCTGATCTCGCCATGTTTGCAGAGTTCGTTTACTGATATTCAACTCTTGACAAACATCTTGTATATCCAGCCATTTTTCGCCTAACGGACTAGATGCTTTCAAAGCTATTTCCTCAAATCTCTTCTCCAGACTATTAATATTCTCCAAAATCTGCTTAAAAGCAGTTGAATCTATGGTAATTACTTCCATTTCTATAAAGTTAATTGGTTAAAAAAAGTGAATTGCTTCTCTTTTCTCAATTAACCCGGGCATTGTTTATGAAAAGCAATGCAAGTTTAAGCAAGTGAAAAAGTCTAAAAGGTCTTAAAAAGGTCTTTTTTGTAAATAGAAGTTAATTCTGATCAAAATGCGAAGAAAGATCAATTCGCTTCGGATTGTCTTTCTTGATCTTTTTATCTGATCTATAAGGTTTTAGATAAGTTGCTAGCGTATATGTACTCAGGTCTTTACCATGCTTATCGGTAAAATTATCACATAAAAAAGTCTTGATCTGATCTGCCGAGACCTCTAAGACCCTTGTCCCATCAGGGTTTGTAGCCACTTGAAGCTGGATAATTATGTCAACAAGTGTATTAAGCTGGCCATTCCACTTCCATTTCATATTTCCTTCGATCTTTGTAATCTCCTGACTATGATAGTCTTGAAAAAGTCTTTTAGTTGTGTCCATCAATAAAGACTTTTTAAGACTTTTATTATTCACACTATTTTCGTAATGAATCATCGCATTTTCACAAAGTATTTCTAAATTTTCATTCTTTAAACATTTGAAGTGCATTTCATGAATTTGCTTGTAAAGCTTTAAAAGCATGCTATCTGTATTTTCAACTTGAAAATTGATAGAAAATTTAAGGTGGTTTTGAAGAAATGAAATTATTTTAATCAACGTTTCTGTAGTGATTAATAATATATGCAGGTTATCAAAACTGTCAGTAATAGAAAGACTGGAGAAAATAACTTTTGCATCTTCGATCAGTTTTTTTGTTTTTTGAATATTCTTAGCTGCATAATTTCTAATCTCAGCAGAATCCGTTAATTCATCATTTACAAACTCCACCCGATTCTTAATTCGTTCATACTCATCATAAATTAAATCGAGGTAAAGATTCATTCTCTCAGATGCAAAATCAGAAATCATATTTGGGTCATTAGGCTTATAAGATTTTGCTGGGACAATATAATAATCAGTATGTCTATCTTTTCCAGCTACTTCAGGGATAATATTAAAATCATCCTCCGAATAATATCCAAGAGACTTATAATTCACTAAGGATTTAGGACTTTCTGAACTTAATTCATCTTTGAAAACAACTTTCCTCTTATTTACTTTTTTAACTAAATCTCTTAAGTTCTCAACTCTTTCATTTCGTTGATTGTTTGGTCGGATATCTCCTTTTAAAATTTGTTCGAATATGCCAAGCTCAATACGGTTGTATAGTTTTTCATTCAAAAGAGTAGTATTAAAGATTTAAGTAAGTGCAGGCAAATATATATAATTTACTTAATGTGATTTCAAATAATATTGATTAATTTTGAAGCTAGCAGAATGATGCAAAATAAACTGTTGGCATTATCATAGACCTTGCTTACAGCCTATTTATAAAATACTGAGAGTTAGCTCATTGAAGTGAAATTTGACAGAGCCTCTCTCTCCGCAACACAAATGATTGCCCCGCAAGGGGCATTTTTGTTTCAGGACTTTTGCAAAACGTTTGCAAAAAAGGACTGAAAACAAAAATGAAGCAAGCACAGCGAACGCAATCATTTGGGTTGACGATCCTCCCTTTGGGGATCAACACAGTTAATCCCTCAAATAATTGAATTTATTTCATTGTCCAAAAGACTCCTATGGAGAATAACGAATGAGGAATAACGAATAACGAATGATGAATAACGAATGATGAAGGGGTTACGCAACTAATTTCTGCATTCATCATTGAGTGATCAATTTTTTGCTTTGACGATCCACCCTTTTGGGATCAACACAGTTAATCCCTCTGCCCGTTTTATTTCATACCAATGAGTTTATCCTACGATATCAAGTTTTAAAAGCTAATCTTAACCAATTTAAATTGACATAAGAATCCATTTGAATAATAAAATATTGCTTAGATTAGTTATCTTTAGAAAGAGCAGTGAGTGTACAACATTTATTATTTAATGGGTAATTTATAACGGTTAAATTATGTCTTACTGCTTTTGAAATTAACATAATAATAATATGGTAGCTAAATAAAACCCAATGACAAAACTCACACACCGAATATACATTATAATACTTTCAGGAATTGTTATTATAACTTTAGCGTATCTTATCATAAGTGGTTTTTCTTATTATAAAACAGGCCTTTCTGAACGCTTTTTCCATCCCGATTATGTCACACTTAAACCCAGTGGAATCCTTGGACATGGATTAGGAATCTTAGGTTCCTTTTTTATGATTTTTGGAATTGCCATCTATATGTTAAGAAAAAGATGGCAGAAACTATCGCGTTTAGGACTTCTTAAGCACTGGCTCGAATTTCATATCTTCCTATGTACTTTAGGTCCAATATTGGTATTGTTTCATACTTCTTTCAAATTTGGGGGTATAGTGTCCATCAGTTTTTGGAGTATGGTTGCTGTATTTTTAAGCGGGATCATTGGCCGGTTTATTTATATTCAAATTCCTCGTTCTATTCAAGGCCGTGAATTGAGCTTACATGAAGTCAAATCCATGAAGAGCGATTTAAGTGAAATGCTTAAAAATTCCTCTGAATTAGATGAAGATAGCTACCACTTTATTTTGGAATCAACAAAGAAAAAAGTAGAGTTGTATCATGGAAATGTATTTTCCCGCTATTTTACTCAATCCAGAAACGACTTTAAATTAGTCAGGAAGGTAAGAGCTATTATACGAAAAAGCAACTTCAACAGCAAAGAGAGAAAAAAATTAGTAAGCCTTGTTAAAAATGAGATTTCTCTTAACAGGAGGATTGAAAGGCTTGATACAATGAAGAATTTATTTAAGTATTGGCACGTTGCTCATTTGCCTTTTGCTATAGTTATGATTACAATTATGCTTGTACACGTTGCAATTACTGTCACTTTTGGTTACCGTTGGTTATTTTAGCTATGCAAGACACTTTTATAAATATACTGATCTATTCACTTATACTTATTTTTTGTGTTGTCCTGGTCATTTTTTACTTAAGGAGACAAAAAAAAGATTCAAAAAAAGTAGAAGTAAAAATTAAAATTGCCAAAGAGGAAGGTTTATTTGAACCTGTTTCATTACATCCGGTTGTTGACGTAAATAGCTGCATACGAACAGGTGCCTGCATAGCTGCATGTCCTGAAAAAGACATTTTGGGAATAGTAAATGGGAAAGCCACCGCCATTAATACGTCTTTATGTATCGGGCATGGTGCCTGTTTTCATGCCTGCCCCACAGATGCCATTACGCTATACATAGGAACAGAACAAAGAGGTGTCGAGCTTCCCCACATCAGTCAAAACTTTGAAACCAATGTTAAAGGGATATATATAGCCGGGGAACTCGGTGGTATGGGGCTCATCAAAAATGCTGTTGAACAAGGCAAACAAGCAATTGAAAATATGTCTAAATCAATTGACAAAAAACATCAGGCTAACTATGACCTCATTATAGTAGGTGCTGGCCCGGCCGGAATATCAGCTTCACTGGCAGCAAAAAAACTGAATTTAAAATTTTTAATCCTGGACCAGGATACTTTAGGTGGAGCCGTATTTACTTTCCCCAGGTCCAAGATAGTGATGACTTCTCCAATGGATTTGCCCCTGTTTGGAAAAGTTAAACTTTTTGAAACAAGTAAAACTGAGCTCTTGGATCTTTGGAAAACCCTTATGAATAATAATGGGATTTCAATAATTGAGAATTCAAAAGTTGAATCGATTACTACTGAAAATGGGAGTTTTAAAGTTACTATTTTGAATGGCACATCTTATTCAACCCATCAGGTTTTGCTGGCAATTGGAAGAAGAGGAACACCCAGAAAATTAGGTATTCCTGGTGAAAATCTTGAAAAAGTAGCTTACAGATTGTTAGAGCCGGAAGTCATTAAAAACAAAGAAATAATAGTGGTTGGTGGTGGTGATTCAGCTGTAGAGTCAGCCTTGTTGCTTGCTGAAAATAATAGCGTTATATTATCATACAGAGGAGAAAACTTCAAACGGATTAAACCTAAAAATCGAGCTAATTTAAATGATGCCATAGGAAACAAAAAGCTGGAAGTAAAATTTGAAACAAATCTACTATCAATAGAAAATGAGTATATTACACTTTCCGATAATAATAATGCAGCCGGTCATAAAATAAAAAACGACCTGGTTTATATTTTTGCAGGAGGAGAATTACCGACTGAGTTTTTACGAAAAGCCGGAATAAACATCACAAAAAAATTCGGTGAAGCTATATTAAAACATGATAAACATGATTCCCATCAGAAATAGTGATCCCATGAGAAATTGGCTTATTCTGCTTGCAGTCTTTTTGGCTTTTTTAGGCGGATGTAAATTTTCTACTCCTATTTCACCGGGAGAGCTGGCCATCCCTCATGCTGCTTTGGATGGCACATCAAATTGTACTCAATGTCATACTTTGGGGAAAAAAGTATCCAATAATAAATGCCTCGATTGCCATTCCGAAATCAAAGAACGAATAGATCAGAAAAAGGGCTATCATAATTCAGCTGAAGTAAAAGGTAAAAAATGTTATACCTGTCATAGCGATCACCACGGAAAAGAATTTGAAATCATTCATTTTGAAACTGAAAAGTTTGACCATGTATTGACTGGCTATGAATTAATAGGTGCTCATTCAAAAAAGAAGTGCAATGAGTGCCATAAAAGCGATTTTATTACGGGGCAAAAAATCAAGGAAAAGAAAAAAACATACCTGGGGCTTCAAACTGATTGTCTCACATGCCATGAAGATTATCATCAAAATACTTTGGCATCAAATTGTTCAGACTGCCATACCCAGGAAACATTTAAACCTGCTTCAAAATTTGGTCATACAAAAACGAAATTTCCGCTAATCGGACAACATCTTCAACTGGATTGTGTGAAATGCCATGCCATGAAAACCAGGCAAGGAGATACATTCCAGGAATTTGCAGGGATTCCTTTTGATAATTGTAATTCCTGCCACACAGATGTCCACGATAATAAATTTGGAAAGGATTGTCAGAATTGCCATTCGGAAGAATCCTTCCACCAGATCAGGAATGCGAATGAATTTGACCACAGACAAACCCAGTTTGCTTTGAGTGGAAAACACACTTATGTGAGCTGCAAAAAATGCCACAAAACTGCACTGACTGATCCCTTAAAGCACCAGTATTGCTACGATTGCCATACCGACTACCACAAAAAGCAGTTTGTAAAAAATGGAATACCACCTGATTGCAATGAATGCCATACTGTGAATGGGTTCTCAGAAAGCAATTACACAGTTGAAAAACATGCCTTTTCCGTTTTCCCATTAGAGGGAGCTCATTTAAAAACTTCATGTTCTGCTTGTCATAAAAAAGGAACAAACTGGAGTTTCAAATATATTGGCAACAAATGCAAGGATTGTCATGACAACATCCATAAAAACCTGATCAGTGAAAAATATTACCCGGATGAAAACTGCAAAAAATGTCATTCCAATAACGATTGGAAAGAAATTGAATTTAATCATGCAATAACTAACTTTACATTATCGGGAGTCCATAAAAGCCAATCTTGCCGATCCTGTCATTTTAATTTAAAAATCACGGGAGGATTAGCCCAGAAGTTTTCAGGATTATCTTCCAGTTGTGCAGCTTGCCATACAGACATTCATTTCAGACAATTTGAACGAAATGGAATTGTTGATTGCTCGGAGTGCCATGATTTCAACGACTGGCATGCCAGCAAGTTTAATCATAACGATGCGGCATTTAAGCTGGATGGAAAACATCAAAATGTGGCCTGTGCTAAATGTCATAAAGAAGTAAAAGAAGGACAAAATATATTTACTTTATATAAAATAAAAGATTACAGATGCGAAGCCTGTCATTGATAAGCCTATTCTTATTATTTATACTTTTCATTGGATTTATGCCAAATGATTCACCACACGGAAAAGACTTTAAAATCAGTTGTAGTGTTTGTCACAGTGCAAATGGTTGGAAACTGGATAAAGAAAACTATTCTTTTGATCACAATACAACTAATTTGCCTCTTGAGGGACAACATCTAAAAGCAGATTGCAGATTGTGCCATCCAACTCTTATTTTTAATGAGGCAGGAACTGATTGTATGGATTGCCATACAGATATCCATGAACAAACTCTAGGATCAGATTGTTCACGATGTCATACTCCCAATTCATGGTTGGTGACGAATATAAGGGAAATGCATGAATTAAGTCGTTTTCCATTGGTTGGAGTGCATGCTATGGCCGATTGTTACGACTGCCATCATGCTGTGTCATTACTCAAATTTGAACCCTTGGGTATTGACTGCATTGATTGTCATCAGGAAGAATATACTGCCTCTACAAACCCAAATCATCTTGTTGCTGGATTTTCAACTGAATGCTCAGATTGTCATAATATTTTTGCCTATGAATGGGGGGCTTCAGGATTCAATCACAGTTACTTTCCCCTAACTCTAGGACACAATATCCAGGAATGTTCAAAATGCCATACTTCTGCTGATTATTCAGATATCACAGCCAATTGTTTTGACTGTCATGAAGCAGATTATAACTCAAGCACTAATCCCAATCACCTTTCATCAAATTTTCCGACTGATTGTGGAAGTTGTCATACAACAAATCCCGCTTGGAAACCTGCCACATTTGATCATGATGGTCCTTTCTTTCCCATTTATAGCGGGGAACATCAGGGAGAATGGAACAATTGTGTTGACTGTCACACAAACACCAGCAACTACGCTGTCTATACTTGTATCGATTGTCACGATCATAACAAATCAGAAATGGATGACAAGCATAAAGAGGAAAAAGATTACACATACAACAGCATTGCTTGTTTTGATTGCCATCCCAGGGGTAAAAAAGAATAATTATTAATGTCACGAAAATGAAAGTTACCATCTTCCTGTTTGTATTATTTTTCACGTTTACAAAGCTTTTCGGGCAAATTGATACAGCATTAATTGAAGGAAGAATATCTTATATCGGTTCACAGCATCTTTATGTCAAGTTTCCATCAACAGAGGGCATTTCAATTGGAGACACTTTATATCTAAAAATTGATAATAACCTAATCCCTGCACTAAAAGTCAGCCAGCTATCCTCTTTATCTTGTACTGCCGAGTCAATTTCTACTTATGAATTTGTGGTGAATGATCATGTTTATTTGAAGCAACAAAAACAAGAATCACACAAAGAAGATCCGATTAATTCTAAAAAAAGCCCCATCATAAAAAGCGATCAGCAAGTTGTTGATTCTGCCAATAATTCCAGCCAGCAAAAGTTTAAGCAACAAATCAATGGACGGTTATCACTTAGCTCTTATTCCAGTTTTTCGAATACTCCTGCTGATGATTTTTACAGGATGAGATATACTTTTTTATTTAACGCAAAGCATATCCACAATTCTAAATTCTCGCTGGAAAGTTATATATCATTTAACCACAAACAAAATGAGTGGGGTGAAATCAAGGCAAACATTTACAATGGATTAAAGATGTATGGTTTATCTCTCAAATATGATATCACTGATCAAATGAAAATTTATCTGGGTCGTAAAATAAACCATAAGTTGTCAAGTATCGGAGCCATAGATGGAGTCCAATTTGAAAAGAGCTTTAAATCATTTTCTTTTGGTGCTTTTGCTGGTTCAAGACCGGATTACTCAGATTATAGTGTCAATCTGAATTTATTCCAATTTGGCAGCTATTTGAGTCATAATCATATAACAAAAAATGCAAAAATTGAAACTACATTTGCTTTCATTGATCAAAAAAACAATTCAATAACTGACAGGAGATTTGCCTATTTTCAGTTTTCTAATTCGCTTTATAAAAGATTTTATACTTTTTTATCAGTTGAGTCAGATTTATTTAAAATTGTTGACAGTATTCCTCAAAGCACCTTTGATCTCAGCAGTTTATATGTTTCCTTCCGTTATAAGATATCGAAGAAGCTTTCACTGTCCACTACTTTTGATGTGAGGAAAAATGTAATCTATTACGAAACCTACAAAAACTTTATTGACAAACTACTGGAAACAGAAAGCAGGCAAGGCTTGAGTGTCAGCCTGAATTATCGACCAGCTAAATACCTTTCGACAGGCATGCGAACTAGCTATCGGTTCCGGAAAGATGACATCCACCCTTCCAGAAACTTAAATGGATTTGTCAGTTATACTCAGATTCCGGGATTGAAAATTTCAGGGACTATAAATGCCACTTTTCTGCAAACCAGCTATCTTGAAGGTCAGATTTATAGTCTCCGGCTATCAAAGGATTTGATGAAAGGAAAATTATTATTAGGACTTAATTACCGATATGTGGATTGCATATATCCTTTTTCAGAGCAAGCATTGGTTCAAAATATTGCAGACATCAGCCTGAGTTGGGACATTTATAAAAGGCTCATTCTTTCAGTTGATTACGAGCTTACAGCTGAACAAAAGGATATACACAATCTCGTCTTCCTGAATTTGAGTAAACGGTTTTAAATGCTTTACCAACTATCTATTTATTTTCAAAAGGCTCATTTTGAAGATTTTGAAGATTCCTTCCTTGATTTTCTCATTTGCTTTCATGGAAACTTTTTTTTAGCTTATGCCTGACAGCTGTAGTAAGCATAGTATTGTTTTCTAAGCTCCATACTCCAATTTCCACATGTCGTTTGGTGCATATAAATAATTCAAATTAGATATTGTCCCTTATTATGATTACCAATATGCATAGTCGATCATTACTGATTTATTGGTATCTGAAAGAAAAAGTTTGAGCCATGGTTTTGAGAACTTACTAGTCCTATTGTTCCATTATGCAAGGTAATTATCTGCTTTGTAATTGCAAGTCCCAATCCTGTGCTTTTTTCTCCTTCTGTAGGGCGAGAACTTGTTGTTTGAAAATATTTGAATAAATTTTGTTGCTCAGTCTCAGGAATACCTATTCCATTATCAATTACTTCTGTTTTTACCTGATTGTTTTTTAGCACGGCTATTTTAACTGTTATTTCAGTATTTCTATTAGAATATTTAATAGCATTAGACAATAAATTATTAATAACTTCACTAAGATAATATTCATCAAAATCAACTGCTAACTTATCTTTTTGCGATTTAAGTATTATCACAATTTCTTTATTTTGTGCTAATAAATGATTTATGGAAATTTGATGTTTAACAAATGAAATATAATCCTGTGTCTTAAACTTTAAGATTACTATTCCAGATTCTATTTTTGAAATATCCAGTAGATTTTCAAGTACTTTCAAGCTATTACTGCTGGTTTTTTTAATAATGTCAAGAATCTCAATAATTTCAGGATGCAATTTTTCTTTATAGTTTTCAATTAATAGGTCAGAAAATGAATAAATTACACCAAGTGGACTTCTTATATCGTGTGCAGCTATGCTGATAAACTTATTTTTTTCTTCATTTAAAGTTTTCAAATTACTATTTATCAATTTAAGTTTTTTGTCTTTTTCTTTTAGATAGTATAATAATAAGCCTATTG
>JADHTG010000089.1 GCA_016776505.1 Bacteroidota bacterium | reverse complement strand
TGATACAGGAGCGCTGGGAACAACCCCAAAGAAACTAGGATGAAAAGAAATTTGTTAAATAGTTTCTATTTGCCCGCAACTCCTTGCTTGTTATGTGATTATGAACCAAGCCACGGGGAACCAGAGGCACACCCCTAACCACTGTTAACTGTTCAACTTTAAAACTATTAAAATGACTTGTCAAAATTGTGAAACTAAATCAGTCGCTGAGATCATCGAAAAATGGCATTCCGATAAGGAATATGTCATCGAAATGATGCAGGATGTTCAGGACGAGTTTCGTCATACATCAAGAGAATCCCTGGAAACAATCAGCCAAATCACCAAAACACCACTGGCCGACCTCTATCATATTGCCACATTTTACAAGGCCTTTAGTCTGGAACCTAAGGGCAAATTTCAAATCCAGGTTTGCATGGGTACAGCCTGCCATGTAAAAGGGGCTGACCGGGTACTGGAAGCATTTGAAAGAGAATTGAATATCAGGGATGGAGAAACCAGCCATGACCAACAATTCAGCCTGGATGGAGTTCGTTGTATCGGCTGCTGCAGCCTCGCCCCAGTCATTACGGTAAATGAAGAAATATTTGGAGAAGTGGAACCTGCAGGAGTCCCCAAAATCTTAAAAAAATTCAAGGAGGACTAAAAGATGGAAAAGATCAGAATTAAAGACCTTGAAGTTATAAAAGATCAGAAGCTTGCCAGGCAAAAAGCATACAAATCCATGCTCATGGTTTGCGCAGGAACCGGTTGTGTTGCAGCAGGTTCGATGTCATTGTTTGATTCCTTCAATCAGAAATTAAAGGAAAAAGGTTTGGATCAACAATACCTGGCTGTGCCTACAGGATGTAATGGTTTCTGTGCTCAGGGACCTATCATTGTGGTCCAGCCCGAAGGGATATTCTATCAAAAAGTAAAAACCAATGATCTGGATAAGATCATTGACGAGCACCTGGAAGGAAATAAGCCGGTTGAGAAACTTCTTTACAAAGATCGGTCAGGCAAGGAAAGAATTCCTGCCATGAACGATATTGAATTTTTCAGCAAGCAAAAGTTGATCGCCCTTCGCAACAGGGGAGTGATCAACCCGGAAGATATCGAAGATGCGATTGCCAGAGGAGCTTACCAGGGACTGGGCAAAGCATTGACAGAAATGCAAGCATTTGAAATCATTAAAGAGGTGATCAAATCGGGAATACGTGGAAGAGGAGGTGGTGGATTCCCTGCCGGAGTGAAATGGGAAACATGTTACCATGTAGTTGAGAAAAAAGGCGAAAAGCCCTACATTGTTTGTAATGCTGACGAGGGTGATCCGGGTGCATTCATGGACAGAAGCATTGTAGAAGCCGACCCGCATGCAATAATTGAAGGGATGGCCATAGCTGCCAAAGCAGTAGGAGCTGAAGAAGGTTACGTTTATATCAGAAAAGAATATCCACTTGCACTGAAAAGATTGAATAAAGCATTATCTGACGCACGGGAACGAGGATTGTTAGGTGATGATATTCTAAAAAGCGGATTCAAATTCGACATACACGTTCACCGAGGCGCCGGGGCCTTTGTATGTGGAGAATCGACCGCACTGATGGCTTCGATGGAAGGGCGTGTAGGTGAACCACGAGCGAAATATGTGCATAACGTGGAATTTGGTTACCGGGGAAAACCGACGATTTTGAACAATGTAGAAACCTGGGCAAACATTCCTGTTATTATTGAAAAAGGAGCAGATTGGTTTGCATCAATTGGTTCAGGTGATGTATCTGAAAATCCATGGAATGGAAGCTCCGGAACCAAGGTATTTTCTCTGGTGGGAGACGTTGTAAATTCCGGTTTGGTGGAAGTTCCAATGGGCATCACCTTAAGAGAGATCATCTTTGAAATCGGAGGCGGCATTCCCAAGGGACGAAAGTTTAAGGCTGTCCAGACCGGAGGGCCGTCTGGAGGCTGTATCCCTGAAAACATGCTTGATATGGAAGTTGATTTCGATAAATTAACAGAAGTGGGATCCATGATGGGATCAGGTGGAATGATAGTGATGGACGACCGGACCTGCATGGTGGATATTGCCAAATATTTCATCCATTTCCTGAAAGATGAAAGTTGTGGGAAATGCACACCCTGTCGCGAAGGATTGGTCCTGCTCTACGATTTACTTGAAAATATCACTTCCGGAGAAGGCCAGGATGGTGATATCGAGATAATCGAACAGATTTCCGAAACCATGGAACTGGGCTCACTCTGCGCTTTGGGACAAACAGCAGCCTACCCTGTTTTAAGTACATTGAACTATTTCAGGCAGGAATATGAAGCACATGTCACTGAAAAAAAATGTCCTGCAGGTAAATGTAAACATCTCATTGAATTCGACATCAATGAAAATTGTACAGGTTGTATTTTATGTAAAGTGAATTGCCCGGTCGAAGCCATTTCAGGTGAAAAAAAACAATTGCACCTGATAAACCAGGATTTATGCATCCAGTGTGGAATTTGCTTTGATGTGTGTAAGTTCGATGCAGTTGACGTGGTGTAATATTCCATCTTAAATTCTAAGAATATGATAGATATAAAGATAAATGAAAAAGTGGTTCAGGTACAAGAAGGAAAGACCATCCTGGATGTGGCCAAACAGGAAGGGATAGATATTCCAACACTTTGCCATCATCCTTCCCTTGAACCCTATGGATCTTGCCGTGTATGCATGGTGAAGATCAACGATGGCAGAAAAGACCGCTGGGTCACATCCTGCAATTATCCCCTAAGGAAAAAAATCGAGGTTTTTACGGATTCAGAGGAAGTGCATAAACAAAGAGGCGGAGTCATTAAAATGCTGCTTTCCAGGTATCCGCAAGTGCCTGTCATCAAGGACCTGGCAAAAAAGTACAATGTACGGCTCAATGGACTAAAACATCCCTTGGTCGATTACAACCCAAAAGCATGCATCCTGTGTGGATTGTGCGTAAAGGTATGCAAAGAAGGTATCTGGGAGAGTGTGATTGGATTTGAAGGCCGGGGTTCTACCAGGAAGGTGACCATGCCATTTAACCAGCATTCAGAAATTTGCCTGGGTTGTTCCAGTTGTGCTGATGTGTGTCCAACAGGAGCTATTGAGCTTATTGAAGATCCTAATAATCCTGCTGATCCTAACAGGATAAGAAAATTCGGTCAAACTGTAGCCCATGAAGTCATCCAATTAGATGATGAGCAATGCCAGATGAGAAGGGTTGGAACAGCTCACCTATCCGAGATAATGAATGACTATGACCTGCTTCCTACCCACAACTATAAATTCGGTTCTCATGCCGATGCACCCAAAATTTCCTCATCAGAATTTAAGAAACTCCTGACGCAGAATTCTCCTGACGGATGCTGGCTCGGTTGTACCATGGGTTGCGCCAAGGCGGTTGAAGATTTCAAGCCAAAAACAGGACCTTACCAGGGAAAATCTGTATTGGTGGACGGACCTGAGTATGAAACCGTGGGAGGTTGTGGTTCCAATATTGGTATTTTTGATGTGGAATGGGTGTTGGAGATCAATTTCTATTGCGACACCTACGGAATTGATGCCATATCCTTCCCCACAGCCATGGCATTTGCAATGGAATGCTATGAAAATGGAATTTTAAATAAAACCAGAACGGGTGGACTGGAATTGAACTTCGGTCATGCAGAAGCTGTACTTGAAACATTACACCAGATCTCCCGGGGAGAAGGATTTGGTTTGATATTCGGAAATGGAATCCGTTGGATGAAAGACTATTTTGCAAAGGAATTTAATTTAACTGAGGAGCAAATTAGGTTCATGAAGGACATTGGCATGGAGGCCAAGGGACTTGAATATTCTGAATATGTAACCAAGGAATCATTGGCAATGCAGGGCGGTTATGGATTGGCTCTAAAAGGTGCCCAGCACGATGAAGCCTGGCTGATCTTTATGGACATGGTGAACAACCAGATTCCAACCTTTGAAGATAAAGCCGAAGCATTACATTATTTCCCCATGTTCCGTACTTGGTTTGGTCTGAATGGATTATGCAAACTCCCGTGGAATGATGTGGAACCGGCTGACAATGCCGAAGAAGAGGAGCCTGCAAAAGTGCCAAAACATGTGGAAGCTTATGTGAATTTCTTTTCCGCCATGACAGGGAATGAAGTGACTAAGGAAGATGTAATCAGCATGTCAGAACGGGTATATAATTTTCAAAGGGTATTTGCAGTACGTAACGGTTACGGAACACGCGTGGACGATGATATTCCATACCGTTCTGCAGGACCAGTTACTGTTGAAGAATATGAATCAAGACAGGAAAGATATGATACGCAATTAATAGATGATATTGGATATGATATTCATGGCAAATCAACAGAAGAGAAAGTGGCGGCTTTAAGAGCACACCGTGAAGCTCAATACGAAATGCTCAAAGATGCTACCTACAAACGCAGGGGGTGGAATGAAAATGGAGTGCCCACCATCGATCATTTGAAAAAGATTGGCATGGACTTAGCTGAATTGATCGAGGTCGTAGAACCTTTGCAATAATCCTATGATCCTTAAGATTTTTTAAACTTCTGGGGCTGTTATCATCCTATTTTCTCCACACCGGGCCATTTTGGTCAGAGCATGTTTCCATCTTTGAAAACCTGAATCAGCGTCTGTTTAACTAAAATCATGCCCCTCCATATTATTCGTGCTTTTATTCCCAACTATTAAGACCGGTTTGTAAGCAAAACCTAAATTTTGAATGCAAAATACTCTATGAAAGTGTTGACTTAGCTTGTTTTTTGGTTGATATTCTTTGCACATGACATGATGATTTCAAAGGTTTCGGCCGTGACAGCCATGTTAATTCTATAATACTGCATTTGTAGAAGATTGGTATTGGCTTTCCTGGGTAGATCGAGATCGTTAACAAGCCCAATTTTTTATGATAATAATTTCATTATAATTATTATATTGCACTAAAATAAAAAATCTTGGTATGAAAAATCTATTAACAATTTCAATTCTTGTATTAGCGCTCACATTAAGCTCATGCTTTAGAAGTTACCTGGATAATTATATGATCCAGGTTGAACCCAATGTACCAGACACCTATGATGGTCGCGATGTGAATGTCATAGGAACAGTTTATGTTGATTCCAAAGATGTAACATTCTATGTATGGGATTCCGGACAAATTGATGGAGACATCATTAGTTTAATCGTCAATGGAAAAACGGTTATTGATGAATATACCTTAACAGGTACTGAATATTCAGTGGATGTGAGTCTGAAAAATACAGGTTACAACTATGTATTGCTGTATGCACACAATGAAGGAGATATTTCTCCCAATACCTGTGCACTGGATATTGAGGATGATTCGGGACGACAGTCACTGACCATGTCATCCAACTTAAGTACCAACGGTGCTTATAACATTTATGTTGAATAATAAAATCTAACAACAATAAATATAGAGGCTGTCTCAAAAGTCCTCCAATCCGTCATCCTCGCGTCATGCCGGAAAGCGGGGCAAAGGAATGATGTACAAAATTTATTTAATGACTTTTGAGACAGTCTCTTAACCAACATGTGTGCAGCCATCTTCCTATTTGCTTTTTTCCTGCTCTATTCAGCCGAAACCTCCTGCCAGGAAATAACTGATTATCAATTCTTATCAGAAAATAAGTTAAATCAATCATTTAATTATAAGTTTAATTCCGATTTTGAATTAAATATTTCATTTTCTTCCACTAATCCAGCATGGAATTTACCTCATCCGGATAGCATAGCACCATTCGCCAGATTTGGATACTCCAGCCTGGTTATGCTCAGTTCAAGCATAGCCGGACATGCTTATTTAATTTTACGAACCTACAAGGAAGAAGATTGGTTATCGAAATATAGCTGGAGAAGTGTTGAAAGAAGTTTTACACTGCCCCCTAAATGGGATCAGGATCACTGGTCGTTTAATTACCTGATTCATCCATATATGGGCTCCCTGACTTATCTTGCCTGGCGGAACCGTGGTGGATCAATGTGGTCAGGCTTAGTCGTATCTGGTATAAATTCTGTCCTTTATGAATATTTACTTGCAAGTGCAATTCAACGACCTAGTGCTAATGATTTGATTATCACACCTATAACGGGAGCAATATTGGGAGAAGCAATATTTATTATTGAGCATAAATTACTAAAAAACAGAAATTTAAGCTTAGTTGAGAAAATCATTTTAACCCTTATTGATCCTTATGAAGTAGCCAGGCATCGATTTAGATACCAGGATATGAACTGATCCCCATTTCTTTATTAAATTTGATCGTACTAAACACTCATCCAAAATAGCTTATGGTATTAAACTATATCTGGATCGCATTTTTCGTGCTTGCATTCGTAATCGCCTTAATAAGGCTTATATTTTTAGGAGATGCTGAAATTTTTCCGGCCCTGGTAGATGTAACATTTGAAAGGGCAAAAGCAAGTGTAGAAATTTCTATTTACCTGATTGGAGTAATGGCTCTCTGGCTTGGCATTATGCGAATTGGAGAAAAAGGGGGAGCTGTCAGGGGAATATCCCGCTTGTTTGGACCCTTGTTTTCAAAACTATTTCCCGAACTTCCTAAAAATCACCCTTCTATTGGTTCCATGATCATGAACATTTCTGCCAATATGCTCGGCTTGGATAATGCAGCCACTCCATTGGGACTGAAAGCCATGAAAGAACTTCAAACTGTAAATCCTTCAGAAAATACAGCTTCCAATTCCCAGATCATGTTCCTGGTTTTAAATACGTCGGGCTTAACGATTATTCCTGTCAGTATCATGGCTTTGCGTGCTGCCAATCATGCCGCCAATCCTTCTGATATTTTCCTGCCCATTCTTCTGGCCACCTTCTTTTCAACTATGGCGGGATTATTGGCTGTATCCTTTGTTCAGCGAATAAATTTGCTAAATAGAACCATCCTGGCCTACCTGGGATCAGCCACCCTGGCGATTTGCGGGATTATCTGGTATTTCAACAGCCTTGAACCGGAAGCTGTTGAACGTATTTCCAAAGTAAGTGGCACCCTGGTCATCTTTTCGATTATTATTACTTTTATTCTTTTGGGTATCCGCAAAAAAATAAATGTCTATGAAACGTTTATTGAAGGAGCTAAAGAAGGATTTCAAGTGGCTATTAAAATCATACCATACCTGGTAGCCATACTGGTTGCAATTGGTGTCTTCAGGGTTTCCGGTGCCATGGATTATTTAGTGAATGGAATCGGGGCATTTTTCTCCTTTTTAGGAGTCAATACTGATTTTGTGGATGCTTTACCGACTGCATTTATGAAACCATTGAGTGGAAGCGGAGCCAGGGGCATGATGGTGGATGCCATGACCACTTTCGGCCCTGATTCATTTGTTGCAAGATTATCAGGGGTTTTCCAGGGATCCACTGAGACCACCTTTTACGTTTTGGCAGTTTATTATGGTGCGGTGAATATCAAGCGAACCCGGCATACTTTGGGTTGTGCACTTTTTGCAGATTTGATCGGAATTATTGCAGCTGTTTTTATCGCTTATATCTTTTTTCACTCGTGAACACCTAAAAATAGAAAAAGGATATTTAAACAAAAAAGGGAGCTTTTAACTCCCTTTTTTGAAAATCAGTTTAACACTTCGGTTCAGGTGGATGTGTTTTTCTTCCAGTGTCCATTTTTGTTGTTGGGAAATTAATAATTAACACCTGGTCCCAAATAAATTCATGAACTACCCATTTCATTGACCCGGTTCATAGGTTTTCTCATTTATTGGATCATCAATCGAATTCATTGTCAGTATTTTGAACATCACCCTCCTGTTTTGCGACCTGCCTTCTGGGGTATTGTTATCGGCAATTGGATGTAACAGCCCGTAAGCATGGGTAACGAGTTGTTTTTTATCAACACCTTTCGAAATAAGGTAGTTCGCAACAGAAACTGTTCTTTTCTTTGAAAGTGTAAGGTTGTACTTAAGGCTTGCCTGGTTATCGGTATGGCCTCCCACTTCAATGATCATCTTTGGATATTCTTTGAATACTTCAGCTGCATGGTCTAAAATTACCTTTGAATCAGGTAAAAGAACATCTTCATTCGTTCTAAAATTGATGTGTCCAAAATTAACCACCAGGTCTTTTTCAAGTTTTACAGGGGCTAATTTCAGCTTGTATTTTGAACCTTTGGGTATAGCCGATAAATCTACTAACTGTGTTAATGGCAGGTAGCCAGGTGATTTAAATTCGACCGTGTACTGCCCCTGGTCAATAAAGAAATTACACATTCCTTTATTATCGGAAATACATGAAGACTTCACATTTTCATTTTGTTTGATCGTTACTGTCCCTTTAACCGGGGAATTGTACTTCTGATCAGTGACATTTGTTATGACGTCTATTTGGTTCGCATTTACATCAACTTTCTTTTCTGGTTCTGTTTTAGCTTTTGGTTTAATGGCCGTTTTATCCATCTCAAGCACTCTGAAAACCACCCTGCGATTTTGCCTCTTACCCGCTTCGGTTTCATTTGAAGCTTCAGGTTTCGTATCTCCATAACCTTTGGCCACCAGCTGATCCGGATTCACCCCTTTGGAAACCAGGTAATCTACAACAGACGCACTTCTTTTTCCAGAAAGATCCATATTGAAATCAGGCGTTCCCGTATTATCGGTATGGCCTCCCACCTCCACAATCATTTTCGGATTTTCAATTAATGCTTCTGCTATATCATCCAGATAAGTATATGATTCCGTTAGAATTTTATCCGAATTTGTTTCAAAAAGGATGTTCCCTACTCTAAATTCAACTCCTTTATTCAGTTTGACAGGAGCCAGGTTATAGGTATATACAGCTGCTTTATCTAACTTAATCAGTTCAATATTTTCCCTGATAGGTACATAACCTTTAGCTTTTGCTGACACTTGATAAATTCCGGGATCTGCCATCAGGTTACATGTACCATGATCATCTCCCTGTCCTGTATACTTAAGTATGCCATTTTGCTTAAACTTTATGGCAGCAGCAACAGGCGCCTTTGTTTTACTGTCAAGCATTTGAACAGCAACATGTACTTTCCCTGTATGTACTTTTGGTTCTTCTTTTTTCTTATTGAGATAAATACCCAGTATCACCTCATGGCCGCTGGAGGCAAAATTCTCGATTTCTCCACCGCTTGCCTCGTAACAATAACCCAGTGTCAGCATGTTGAAATTCAGCCCTCCTGAAAATAAAAGGCTTTTATTGCTACGGTAACCAAACTGCAACCAGTATTTTTCATTGATAGTTCCCATCAAATTATAGTCCTGCTGAAGTATAAGTCCCGGGAATGTCCGAACCATTACTGATGGGGTCAGAACCAGTTTATCACCTGCCTTGATATCATACAATCCGATGGCATTGTACTGTCCCATAAAATTGGTTCCATCCACAAGCAACATGGGTGATGAGAGACTGAGTCTGAGATTCTTGTAATCAAACAATAATCCGGCAGCCGCTTCAAAATTTGTTTTATTATAGTCAGTGGTGTTGTAAAGCGGATCTGTCGGATCTTCAGGGTTCACACCTGTAAAGTCAAGCTTATCGTTGACCACACCCAAACCAAGTCCGAAGGCCAGATTTGCATCGTTTTTAAAATTCACTTTGTAGGAATAATTAAAAAGTGCCAGCATGTGAGTAAAATAGGATCTTTGATCATTATAGATCGTTAATCCGACAGCACTATTCTTTTTCAGCTGGGTTTCAAAACCCAATGTCAAAATTTTAGGAGCTGCCGCGAAGGATGTCCACTGGTTATACACATCAAAAAGCAGTGCTGTACCTCCTCTTGAACCTGTCGCAGCCGGGTTAAGAAGAAAATTATGGGTTGTATACAGATTGTGAGTAATAGGTTGCTGAGCAAATATTGACTGTACAATAAATGTCAGGATGATTATCATTTTAATTTTCGTTTTCATCATTTTTATTTTTAAAGGGTTAACCATTTCTTTGATTTTCTTGTTACCTGAGTAATAAAATGACACCTTTTTCGATGCTATTATCTGCATCTTTGACTTTTACAAGGTAATAATACTCACCTGCTTTCATCTCTTTACCTTTGTAGTTTCCATCCCATTTTGTCATATAACCAATGGTAGAAAATATCAATTGACCATAGCTATCGTAAACAAATACGCTGGCATCTGACAGGATATCATATTCAGACAAACCCCAGGTATCGTTTTTTAGGTCGCCATTTGGAGTGATGAAATTATTTTCAACGTATTTTTCCAGGATCAGGACTGCCGCAATGCCGTTTGCACCTTTCGTTTCAACAGCTTTAATAGTTTCAGTTCCAAGCATATCACCAGTAGCTTTTAGCACTATATTCCCATTGGCATCTGTAACACCATTGGTTTTATCCAATGTCAAATTAGATCCACTGGATATTTTAACCTTTTTACCCACCGCATCGCTACCGTCGCGGTTAACTACATGTATGGTAACAGTTGATGACCTGTTTAATAATATCGTGGCGGGTTTTGGGGATACTGATAATCCTGTCGGGGCACTCAAATAAGCACAATAGGGATCAATACCTGTTACAGAATATTGATTATCCAACAGGAATGAAAGAATTTCATGTTGTGATACAGCTCCACCTGTTGAGCCTGTAAATCCGATAAACAAAGGTGATTCATCGAATTTATATGCAACATCAATTACTTTTGAGATCAGTGCAGTATTCGGCCGTAAATCATTCAGCGACATTCTTACTTCAAGTGTTTGATTTACACCATTGTACTCAACCCAGACATGGAACATGGGGGCTGTTTTCATGTCAAATGGGGCTGCTGTTACAACCGGTGAACCGGAATGGTCGGACATTCCATCCTCAATGATAGCTACATGGTTTGCATCAGGATCAAAGCCATTTAAATACGTATCAAACTCCACTGCAACACTTGGATTTATCCCATCGTATCCAATACCCTGTCCTGTTGAAAGTGCCGCCGAGGTTGATTTTTGTATAACGAATGCAACACCATCTGCACCCGGTGTGCCATTTTTAGATATTTTCACAGTGAAATAGGAACTGAATGAATAGTCGTCATCCAGTAACAGTTTATTTTTCCAGAATGCACTACCTGCCTGATTGTTCAATGCTTCGGTGAGCCTGAGGCTTTTAGCCATGGCATCAACTGCTGCATTGCCATTGAACTGAAATAGATTTTCAGTATCTATAAAATCAGGACAATTGATTGAAATGTCTGTTCCGCAAAGAATGGCCGTATCATTTACAATGCCGATTACCGGAACAACCTGGTTACTTAGGTTGGTGGTTGTCATAGTAATGTCACCGGAAGTCAGGCCCATAGGTGCAGTAGCATTTATCCGCACATATA
>JADHTG010000088.1 GCA_016776505.1 Bacteroidota bacterium | reverse complement strand
TCAATTAACCTTAAGGATACTTCTATATCATCAATAAAATCAATCCACCCGAACCGG
Organism: Bacteroidota bacterium; assembly: GCA_016776505.1. Lineage (GTDB taxonomy): Bacteria > Bacteroidota > Bacteroidia > CAILMK01 > JAAYUY01 > JABINZ01. The sequence continues at coordinate 11,609 of JADHTG010000088.1, read as the reverse complement.
ACCAGTTTGTCATTCCAACATTTAACTTCATTGTGGTTTATGATCCCGGCGATTCGACCCACTGGTTTGTTATTTTGATATGCAATCCAATATTGGGCTTCGCAATAATCAAAAGCAGGATTCTTGTCTTTTCGAAGCGTATTTATCTCGTCAAACTTCAATGGCGGGCACCAGTATTTATTTCCCTTATATAATTTAAACGGAAAATCAACGAATTTCTTCAACTCTTTGCGGGAACTGACTTGTCTGATCTCAATCTTCTTCATATATAATTAAAGCTTTGTTCGTAATGTTGATTTTTATCCTATTTTACATGGGGTACTGTTTTTAATTTTAATACGAATATCCTTCAGAAACCAAGGAAATCAAAATTGGTTTTCAGGACACGCAGGCAATTTTTTGCAGAAAATCCAAAATCATTGCCCAGGAGAAGCGAGAATTAGTAAAAATTACAAAATCAACCCTGAACATGGGAGTTATTTGTGCAGAATAAGAAAATTAATCTCTTTTAAGTGCTGAAATACAAAAATTGGATTATTTGGCCTTCCGGGGATAACAAAAGCCAATTGCACTAAGGAATACTACAAGGATTGCCAAAGCAAGCCAATAGGGATGCCTGAGGCCTTAGGAGATCTGGCTGACCACCTGGTAGTGGCACAATATTTGAATCCACTGCAATAAGCTGCTCCTCTGTCATGGCCAGATAGGTTAAATGATAATGCATAAGATGAATCCGGAAGATGTACATCAGACCCCACATTATGATGATGATGGAGAGGAAGGCGAGAATATACAAAGAGAAACGGTGTTTCATCAGAAATTGTTCTGGAGGGAATCAAATATATAACTATTTTTTTTAAGTATATTTGTATAACCATCTGAACGAACGTAAGCTGAAAGAGATGAGAAGACGAATCTTCTGGTTGCTGATGTCTCTTTTACCGTTTGCTACATTATCGCAAACGGGATTATCAGATTCCGTTATAGTAACTTCCCCGTCTGTATTTTATCTTCATTCAGCTTCTGACAACCCATATGATGTTACGAACTATCTCCGTGTATTTGAAGATTCATCGCGTACATTAACAATCGGACAGGTTTCATCACCCGAATTTGCAAGTTGTTTCCGGGAAAACAAATTCAACAGGAAACCCTGGCAAGACCAGTCATATTTGATATGGGCCAGGATCGGGATAACCAATCTATCCGGTGAAAGTCAACGGATTTATTTGTCGAATGGATTTGGTGATACCGTTATTTGTTATAAACAAACAGGATCACAAAAGTTTGATACCCGTTTTACCGGCAAGCGTATACCCCTGCTACATGATGGGAATACCCTGTTCCCTCATTCTGATTTCGACTATATTGTAGAAGCAGGTGAAACTGTCACGTTATTCTTCAGGTTGAGCCAGGACAATTATGAATGGCTTCCCAAAGAAATTCCACTAACCCTGTATACATATCCTGCCATTGCCAGGTTTCAAAAACAACTTCGGATAAACTGGATGCTGAACGGGTTATATTTTGGCATAGCGATATTGATGCTTGTATATGCGTTGGCGCTGTTTGTTATTTTTCGTGAACGAGCCTATTTATGGCTTGCATTATTTCAACTATCAAGTATTTTATACTTTCTCTATCATACAGGAATTGGATTTAATTTATTATACCCGGGAAGTACCTTTTTATACAAGTACGGAAGCGCTCTTTTTTTATGGGGAATCGTTTTCTGGCATTTTATGTTTATCGCCTCGTATCTTGAAATCAGGAAGCTACTTCCCAAATCCTATTATGTAATACTTATCATAACGCTGATCGCCGCTTTCAGCCGTTTGATTTTCTGGATCTTCGGATATTATCAATTAGGAAGATATATTGAAGACCTGGGAGTTTTGATCATGATCATTAGTTTTTTTGCAGTGGTCTCTTACATGGCTTTCGGACTGAAAATTCGCTTAGCAAAAATTATGCTCTTGGGAGAGGTCTCTGTTGCCATTGGCGGAATTATCAGCGGCCTATCCTATTCCCAGATTATCATTTTCCCTACCGACTATGCTGTGAGTATCTTACAGGCGGGATTTACCCTCCAGATATTATTATGGACTGTAGCCATTGTGGATAAAATTATTTCGCTGAGAAGAGAGAAAGAACGGTCTCAAATGAGAGAGCTTGAGATGGTTAACGAAAACGCACAACTCATCCGGGACCAGAATATTTTACTCGAGAAAAAAGTTGCAGAACGCACGGCTGAACTGACGGTTGCCAAAGAGCAGGCGGATTCGGCAAACCAGGCTAAAAGCGAGTTTCTTGCCAATGTCAGTCATGAGATTCGTACACCGATGAATGCCATCATTGGCTTCTCCGACCTGCTAATCCGAAAGATCAAAGACAAGAAGTACCTCGGGTATCTCAATTCAATAAAGTCCAGCAGCCGTAACCTCCTTTCCCTGATCAATGATATTCTTGATCTTTCAAAAGTAGAAGCAGGAAAGCTGAATCTTGAATATGACTATGTCAATCTTTATCAACTGGCAGTTGAGATGGAAAAATTATTCTTACTTAAGGTTAAGGAAAAAGGATTGAAATACATTGTAGAAGTCAATGCCGAAGCGTGTAATCTGGTATATCTGGATGAGACCCGATTACGCGGCAGGTGCTGATAAATCTGATAGGTAATGCACTTAAATTTACGGAGAAAGGTGTTGTAACCTTGCGTATTACCAACAGGTTGAAAATAAAAAAACCAAAAAAAGCCAAACAGTCGGAGTCAGAATTAATTATTGAAGTGGAAGATACCGGTATTGGGATTGACCCGGATTCCATTGATCGGATTTTCGAATCATTTACCCAGCAGGCAGGGCAAAGCACGAAACGATTTGGGGGCACCGGACTTGGCCTGGCGATCTCAGAGAAGATTGTACGGTTAATGGGTGGAGAGATTACGGTTACCAGTGAACCAGATAAGGGGAGCCTTTTCCGGGTCTGTTTCAACAAGATAAAATCCTCTGATTCGAAGACTTCAATTTCTATTAAGGAACAAATAACAACGGATATCCGTTTTGACAAGGCGCTTATATTAGTTATTGATGACATTTCAGACAACCGTGAACTTTTGGTTGAAACCTTAAATGAATTCGGGCTGGAATGTATCCATGCACAAAATGGGAAAGAGGGTTTGGAATTGCTTACAACGTTTCAACCTGATCTGGTTATTACAGATCTGAAGATGCCCGTGATGGATGGGTTCGGGTTTGTGAAAGCCGTCAGGGCAGATAAAACCCTCCGTGAGATCAAAATCGTAGCTACCACAGCTTCCATAACGGATGAAATCAAGAGGAAATACAAGAAATATCAATTTGATCAGATACTTTTCAAACCCATTCAGATCGATATCCTGATCGGAGTTCTGAAACAATTCCTTCGGTTCAGCATTTCCGACACTACTGAGCCGGAAAAACCAGCCCCCAGAGCAGAAAAATCCCCTGATAACCTGAATGCACTTCTGCCCAAAATCGAACAGGAAATTATCCCGATATGGAAAAAACTGATAGCTCAGCAAACAATTGATGATGTTGAGGATTTTGCCAGGTTATTGATCTCCTTTGGGACATCACATCACACAGACAAGATTCTAACATACGGCAATGAACTTATGGAGGCTGTTCAACAATTCGATGTGGATTTAATGTTAACACTGATAAATGGGTTTACGAAGAACCTGGGAATTCATGAAGAACCAACCTGATAGTTACAGTGATGAAAGATTTCAACAATAGCGACTTCACCATCCTGATTGTGGATGATGTTGCCAAAAATATCCAGGTATTAGGGAGTATACTTCGACCGTTGGGTTACAAACTGGGATTTGCTACCGGTGGCAAGCAAGCGATTCAATGGATCAAAAAACAAACGTTCGACTTAGTGCTTCTCGATATCATGATGCCCGAAATATCCGGATTCGACGTTTGCAAAGAGATCCGGAAGATCGAATCGTACAATGATATCCCGGTCATTTTCCTGACCGCAAAAACCGACCCCGAGTCTCTGGTTAAAGGCTTTGAGTTAGGGGCACAGGATTATGTCACCAAGCCATTTGAAGCCAACGAATTACTGGCAAGGGTAAAAACACATCTTCAACTGAAACACAGTAAGGCTCTTTTGGGGGAGACAAATAAATGGCTGGAACACGAAGTTGCTGAACGTACGGCTGACTTGGAAGCTGCAAAAAAAGAGCTTGAAGAGCTCGATTCAGTTAAGAATGAATTTTTGAACGTGTTAAATCACGAATTACGGACCCCCCTGAATGGAATTCTCGGAGGACTTACGATTATTAAAGAATATGAGATTCCTGAGGAGACGGAACAATTTATCCACATGCTGGATAAATCAGCAAAGCGACTCGAAAAATTCACCTATAAAACGCTTGATATTTCAGCTTTACGTGCCAAAGGAAAAGAGGTCTTATTCATGGAGGACCATAACCTGGTGGATATCCTGCATGAAGTGCAGGGGGAGTTATCCGCATTGTCTGAACAAAAAAATATTTCTGTTAACCTGGCTTGTACTGTGGATGACATCCCGATTCAGGGTGACAAGGAAAAAATCCGGAATACGATCTCCTTTGTGGTGGAGAACGCGATTCAATACTCCGAACCAGGTTCCGGGGTTCATATCATTCTAAAAAGAGAAGGGAAAAATGCGGTTTGTACAGTAAAAGATCATGGCCCGGGTTTTTCCGATTATGCCATGCAACAACTTTTTAAACCATTCAGTAACATCAGGAACCATGTCGACTTAAATGTAGGTCTGAGTCTCTATTACGCGAAGTTGGTGATGGATGCACATGGTGGAACCATATCAGTCGAAAAAAACAAGCCCAATGGCAGTGTGGTCAAACTGGTATTCCCTGTCTAGTTGAGCTCAGAATTTTAAACCAACCTTGAAAACCTAATATTTGAAGAAGGGAAATCAATTCCCATCGCAAACCAAGCGAATAATCCACCAATTCCAGCGGCAGCAAGTGTTTCCCAACCCAAACCGGAAATGACAATAACCTGTTCAGTTGGAATTATAGTCATAATTATTCCAATTACAACCGACAGGATGGCTATCCATTGGTATAAACGGAGACCTCTGATAATCATCGTTTGCGCCTCACCCCGATAGGCCTCTTCGACAAAACGACCAATTCCGGTTAAAATTAAATAAAGACCAAAAATGAACGATGGAGAGAATCGATTGACATATAATGCCAGCAAGATGAAACCGACAAGAAACAGCCATAGGATAGCATAGAGCTGAGTAGGGTGAAGTAATTCTCCTTTCATCCCTGAAATGGTGCATACTCTGGATCGAACATGAAAATATCGAATTCCGATTTTTTGATTATTCACAGGACTGCCGTGGCAACAACCGTTGACTAAACATCTTAACCTACCGATGGCCTGTGCCCACGGCATGATTACTGAACCCACTGCGATGATTATCCACACATTTATACCCATTGCCCAAACGGCGAGGCAACTAAATGGGATTGATGCTACACAACCGTAATACCCAAAAGGTCTTTTCAGCTTTTCCGAACCTTCTATTATTTGAGCCCAGAGGGCTGCAAAAACAACCCCTATTAATGTAGAAACCAGAATAGCCCATGCATATATCCTCCCGGATAAAATACCAGCATAGAGAATAGCTAAAAAAACTCCGATACCTATATAGAATCCATGATTAAATACTCTGACCTTACCGAATACCCACTCCTGCCAGGAATTCGCAATCTTTTCGGAAATGTTCTTTAAAAAGAACCAGATCCTGTTGTAATTGGCTGCAAGAAAAAAAATCAAGAACGATGTAGTCAAATGAAGAATCCATGAACGGCTGTTTATCAGTTGGATGATGATTAGCAATAGGGCAATCAAACAGGCGAAACTGAAGAGTTGTTTGGATTGTCGAAGAATCGATTTTAGGGAGATTAATATCAAAAAAATGGGAACAGTGATTAAAGAAAGATTCAACCCGAAACTGACATGTGAAATTGAAATTCTATCGGAGAAATACTGAGCTCCAGCCACCGGAAAGATGAGTGCAATGAAGATAGACAAGGCCAAACCAAGAATTGCTGAGATTGCCCATTCAAACAGAATGTCTTTCTTTTTCAGTAAAAAAGGAACAATAATAATAAAAACTAGACTGAATAGTTGGAGATAGGGATTTTCAATAACCTGATGGATGTTCAACTGTTTTCCTATAAAAGGCGGTGCGGGGTCAGACAGTTTTAAAACAAGATAATTTCCAAGAGTTAAAAGAATGACTACTAAAAATACAAGATAAAGATGGTCTCTAAATGTTGCAGGTTCTGGTTTGTTTTCGGGAAGATGCAAAACAGTTTTTATAGATTGATTTGGAAATCTTTCCTTTAAATCATTTTTTTCATATCCCCATACTAGAGCAATCATGCTGAGAATGGTAACCGGTGTAACTAACCACAGTCCGCTTGCAGAACCTTCCCATATAAAAGTCCCAATCATAAAAATTCCGAAACCCCAATAAATCGGGTGACGAGAAAAACGATAAGGTCCTCTTGTTACAAATTGAGAAGGGGGGAAAGCATTCATTGGTAATCCTTTACCATATTTTATCAAGGAAAAGATTCCCCATAACATCAGAAGGCCTCCGGTGATCGTGAAAATCCATCCAGCAGTTTTAGATTCAACCGGCGGATACCGAATCATTGGTTCTGTGAACTTAGCCCAAAACCAAAGAGCCGCCGGCATGATTACAAGAAAAAACAGACCATAAAGGAATTTGCCTGATGCATATCTTGTTTTTGTCATTTTTTAATACGCATTTTATAGAAAAAAATAACCGTAGAAAGCAATAAAAATATTGAGCCATATAACAGGCTATACAGACTTGCTTGACAAACTGAATAATCGGTAAAAGCAGATATAATTGATGCCTGTGAAGGAAAATAAGCTGGCAGGTATTGAATGATAACCTGGTTTTGAGCCTCAGCATAAAACAACGGATTTTGCAGCCAACCCGCATCTATATTTGCCAACAAGACAATCAGTAATATTCCTTCCAGTTCGCCTTTTATGATACTCCCAACAGCCAATCCGTAACAACCATAAACAAAGCCGATAAGCACTAAACCAATTATGAAAGCAGGCAGGTGTTTTATGGGGAAAAACAGATTGGTCAGCAAACCAACATAAATACCGATTAAGGAAATCATTAAAATGAGAGAGAGAAGGATTGAGATCAATAATTCAATGGGATGATATCCACAAATAACTAATCTTCGGTTTACTTCGCTGTTTTTTTGAATGAGGGTTAAGGCAAGATAGGAAACCAAAAAACCAGCAGAAGCAACCGCCAGGAATATTAACGAAATACCCCTTTCAATGATCCCTACAAAGACCTCGTCCTCCAGGGATGCCAGACGAAAAGGCAGGATATGTTCGGAAGAAGTAAATTCGACAACAGAAAGGAAAATGGCTGGAATTACTGCCAATAAAATAAGCGCAATCCGTCGGCGAAACAACATCCTCAAAATCATGGAAAGGCCGGTGTAAATTCTATACGTATTCATACCAAATATCCGTTTTCGAGGTTATAAATTCGATCGAATCGTTCCTTTTCACTCAGCATATGGGTGACGACAAGAATGGCACAACCCTTTTCCTGAAGACGAGCAGTGTAGTCCCAAAACATCAGGTAAGTGTCCCAGTCAAATCCATTATAAGGTTCGTCCAGAATCAGCAAATCGGGTTGAGAGATTAGTGCAATAGAAAGATTGAGTTTTTGTTTGGTACCCCCACTCAGGTTGGCGATTTTTTCATTTTTGAACTGTTTATAATTGAAGTGAATCATCAGTTCTTCGCAGTGGTCGTACAGTTCATCCTTTCCAATTCCGTAAGCAGCCGAAAAATAGTGGAAGTGTTCATCAACAGTCAATTGAGAAAAGAGTAGTGTGTTTTGAGGGCAATACCCCAATTTGCCATCAACGTATACGTTCCCGCTATCGGCTTTACATTCTCCCACAATGATTCTCAGAATTGTAGACTTCCCCGTTCCATTTTCGCCAACAATACCACATAATGAGCCCTTTTCCATATTAAAGTTAACATCTCTTAATACTATCTTTTTGCGAAAGGATTTGGCAATATTTTCGACTTTGATTATCATGCAGCTTCAGGTTTGAAGTTGACCAATTCATGTATTACTTGTCCGTGGGCAATGATTGTATCATGATTTAAAAGAATCCCCTTACTTAACCATTTGCTTTCATCAGCCATTAGAAATCTCACCGGTATAAATTTATTGATTCCAGGGATATAACGTACGAGACTTTCGACTACCGAGAATATCTTTTTTTCGGATTCCAGTATCACATCCCTGTCGAGTCTCAGTGAGATGTCCTTCTCAGCTATGAAAATATAATCATCTTCAATGATACAGTTTTCTATTTTTTCGCCATTCAACCATAACCATTGCCTCTTTTCTTTCCCTCTCAACTCAATCCAGACCATGTGGTTCTCACTCGATCCAAACCGGCCCCAACGCAATTCATCCGTCGATATTTTCCATGGAGGAACTGTGAGGATAAGTTGCTCAGCATAACCCATTCCTCTAATTGTTCGTTCTTTAAATTTCAGCGTTACCTTGGATACGGGCTGATGGCACTTCCAATCAATAAATCCTTCCTGACAATCAAATAATCGGGTATTGATAGGAGTTGTCATAGGCTTCCAACATCCTGAAACACTGAATTTTGAATCATTCCAGGTTATCATTCCGTTTTTATTCTCTGGAATATTGGTTTTTCGGAATCTCGATGTGTGACTTACGCCTCCGGCAGGATCATAACTTAACCAGCTTGTATAGGAAACCTCCAGTTTGTTCCAATATAATGTTGCGATATAGAAAATCATTGCCTCACTGTTTTCTCCAACAAAGTCGAGAAACCATTTGTTAAGGTAGAAATTATTTCGTTGATGGTTTGATTTTCGTCTTTCGTTCATCTATTCTATATTTCTTCTATATTACCGTTATTTATTAATATTTGTTTGGGTAATTTCTTGCCTGGAAATCCAGAAGCCATCACAAACCCATAAGCACCCACTTTTTTTAACAAGAGATAATCGGTCTCTTTTACCTCTTCCAATATTCTATCTTGCCCCAGGAAATCGTTTTGCAGAACAGTGTTTCCTCTTATATCATACACCTTTTTTCGGGTTCCTTTTTTTTCTAAATTTTCAATCTCATGATAAGAATTGTAAATTTTTGGTCTTGGAAACTCTGCAAAACCTGCGTCAACTGAGATTTCCGATTTTTTAGGATTCAAGTTTTTAATATTAGTAATTCTAACTAAAAAAGATCCTACATCAGCCATTATAGTTCTTCCAGGCTCAATTTTAAATATTATTTCTCTCTGGCAGCATTTGGAGAGTTTGTGTAACAATAAAGAGTAATAGTGTAAAACTTTCTCCAGATCGAAATCCTTATCTTGTTCAGAATATTTGACTCCAAAACCGCTACCAAAATTAACATATTCCAGGTCAGGAAATACATAAGCCGTATTAACCAAAAAGTTGCCAAACTCAAGAAAGGGTTTTGTGTCAATAACGTTAGAAGCCAAATACCCATGAATCCCTGTAATTTTATTGCCAGTTTTTTGGGAGACTTCTTTTATTTTATTAAAGTCCTTCTTTTCTATTCCGACATTAGACTCAAAAAAATTGTTGGTGGTTTTCGTTGAATTTATTTTAATCTTTTTATCTAGTCTTACCCTGACGCCAAATGTTTTGTTCGTTACGAATGAACAAAATTTTTCCACCTCTTCTACTGAATCCAGGTTTATTTCGATACTCTCTTCTATAAGCCTTCTCATCAGAACTTTGCTGATTCCAGTAGAAGTGAAGGAAATATCTGAAGAATTAAAACCCGCCTCATTCGCTATATTTAATTCATGTTCTGAATTTACCTGGATTCCTATGCCCAGGCTCTTAATTATTTTCAAAATTTCGAATTGACTATTACACATCGCTGCAAAGTACACCTTGCTTTTTGGATACGTAATATAATTCAACAAGTTAGAAAGATTCTCCTTGAGCCTGTCAGCTTCATAAATGTAGAGAGGAGTTCCAAATTGTTCTCCAAGTTTATTGAAATTTCTTGTAGCCATCCGTAATTAATTCATTATTGTTTCACCCCCTAGTGTGATGCTGTAATCTGTGAGAAAATCAGAGCAAAAATAATAAGTGTTAGCTTTTTCATGACTCTACTTTTAAAGGTGAATAGTGGAGTACGTATAGAAGCCGGAATAAGTGGTTCAGGATTAAACCGGGAGCGAATCGCTAAATATAAAACAAATTTGCATATATTCCAAGTAAGTAACTTTTAATCACTTAGTTGATATCTTCTTTTTTTGAACAACCAACTGCAATCAATAAGATGTAAAACTTTTTCATGTGTTAATGATTTTGATTACTATTTCTTATTGAAGCCACTCTTATTTAACAGAATACTTTTCTAACTTTTTCCTGTTTTTTTCATATGTTCCCTGACTCCCATTAATTGGTATTTCAACTGATATAGAACCAAAAAGCGCACCTATGGCAGCAGCGGGGAGCATACATGTTACTCCGCGTAACGCAGCTCTTTCCGCAACTGTTATTTGAATTTGTCCTGGCTTATTACTTCCTTCAATAATTCCCCAGATTGCTCCGATCGCCACTCCGGATAAAGCACCAATTAAAACACCTTTTTCTACACTGCCCTTTCGCCTTATTTTAATCATTTTCACTTGATCGATCTTAAACATCATAGACTCCTTTTCACAGTAAAAATTCTGTTTTATTAATTCATTTGTCACCAATGCCATTGATGAGTCGTTTAATTGGTATAAAGATCCTTTCAACTTTTGGGGAGGGCTCCGAAGGGAAACCCATGTTTTAAAGGTCTTAGGTTTATACCCAATTTGTATTGTATCATTTCCCTGTTGGATTCCCGGGTATTCTGCCGGTACATCAATAGTTTGGCTGAATGTGAAAACAGGAACTAGTAAAATCAGAAGAAGGGTTAACTTTTTCATGGCTATCTTTTTATGTGTTACGTATCAGTTAGGATGTGATGTGACTGATTTTCAACCCAAAAATACATCCAGAACCAGGGGAATCAAAATTGGTTTTCACTAAAGACAGAAAGCTTTTTGCAGAAAATCCAAAATCCAGGCGTGGGATGAGAAAAAATTAGTAAATGTTGCAAAATCTGCAAATCCGGATATTTTCTTTATGAAAAAATCATAAAAAGCGCTGACTTCGTTAACCCATTTCGGAGTTTTTGCAAGAAATAAGAAATTAGCTTTTTATTTCCACGTCTATTTGTAGAAAGTGGTTCGATTTGTTGATATTGGAAATGACAAGGGCGGTGAACCGGTTAACTTGTGAGTTGGTGAGTTGGGAAACAGGTGTTTTTGTATCTTTATCAAAAATTATCCCTATTCACTGATCCCTGATCCCTAATCCCTGACATATGAAAGAGCTATACGAAAAAAACAAACTGTTTTTTGTCATCCTGTTCGTGGTGGCGATTGGATTTCT